>CAWUOG010000033.1:0-16636 GCA_963923875.1 uncultured Alphaproteobacteria bacterium | reverse complement strand
CGATTCATGCGTGCGAAAGCAAGCTCGGGGTGGGCCTCGTAGACGACCTTCCGCAACGACCTGCGAGCACCCAGCAGCTCGTCGACCTCACGCATCTTGGCGAAGAGGTTGAAGGTTTGTTGATTGATGCCGACGCCCAGAGATTTGCTGAGTGCGTTTGCCTCCGCGTGCGTACCGCAAGCCAGCGCAGGCCGGCAAGGTGTGGGAAAGACCGAACTGGCCTTGCCGGGCAGATGGCGGCGCGCCTCGACCTCGCAGGCGCGTGGCGGGCGAGGGGTGTCGACGAAGCCGATCGGCATGTCGACCGCCAAAACGGAAAGACCCTCGCACGCTTCCGCGAGGGTCTTCACAACTCTGATGTCCAGCGATCCGTCGGCGTTGCGCCGACAGATCACCCAGCCGGCCCGGCAGCCATCGGCGCCGCCGACGACCAGCGGCTTAGAGATCGGCGAGCGCCTTGTTCAACGTCGCACTCGGCCGCATCGCCGCCGACGTCTTGGTCTGATCGGGCGAATAGTAGCCGCCGGTATCGACCGGCTTGCCCTGTGCGGCGATCAACTCGGCATCGATCTTGGCCTCGCTGGCTTCCAGCGTCTTCGCCAGCGGCTTGAAGCGGGCCGATAGGGCGGTGCTGTTGTCGCGGCGCGCCAACGCCTGCGCCCAATACAGGGCCAGGTAGAAATGGCTGCCGCGATTATCCAGTTCGCCGACCTTGCGGGCAGGCGAGCGGTTGTTCTCGAGGATCTTGCCGTTGGCCTCGTCGAGCGTCTCGGCCAGCACCTTCACGTCCTCATTGCCGGTCTGCTGCGCCAGATGCTCCAGCGACGCGCCCAACGCCAGGAACTCGCCCAGCGAATCCCAACGCAGATAGCCTTCATGCTGGAACTGTTCGACGTGCTTGGGGGCCGAACCGCCGGCGCCGGTCTCGAACAGGCCGCCACCCTGCAGCAGCGGAACGATCGACAGCATCTTGGCCGAGGTGCCCAACTCCATGATCGGGAAGAGATCGGTCAGATAGTCGCGGAGCACGTTGCCCGTGACCGAGATCGTGTCGAGTCCCTTGCGGATGCGCTCGAGCGAGAACTTCGTCGCCTCGACCGGCGCCATGATGCGGATGTCGAGGCCCTTGGTATCCTCGCTCTTCAGATACTTCTCGACCTTGGCGATGAGTTGTGCGTCGTGCGCGCGCTTGGCATCGAGCCAGAACACCGCGGGCGTGTTGGTGAGGCGCGCGCGGCGGACACCGAGCTTGACCCAGTCTCGGATTGGCTCGTCCTTGACCTGGCACATGCGGAAGACGTCGCCCTGCTCGACTTTCTGCTGCATCAGTACCGTGCCGTCGTCGGCAACCACGCGCACCGTTCCGGCCGTGGCAATCTCGAAAGTCTTGTCGTGCGAGCCGTATTCCTCGGCTTGCTGTGCCATCAGGCCGACGTTCGGCACGGAGCCCATCGTCTTCGGGTCGAAGGCGCCGTTGGCCTTGCAGTCATCGATGACCGCCTGGAACAGCGTCGAATAGCAGCGGTCGGGGATCGCGGCGATGCAATCGTGCAGCTTGCCGTCCGGGCCCCACATCTTGCCCGACTCGCGGATCATCGCCGGCATCGAGGCGTCGATGATCACGTCGCTTGGCACATGCAGGTTGGTGATGCCTTTGTCGGAGTTGACCATGGCGAGGGCCGGCCGCTTGGCATACTCGGCCTGGATATCGGCCTTGATCGCCGCCTTCTCGGCCTCGGGAAGCGTCTCGATACGGGCCACCATGTCGCCCACTCCGGTGTCGGGATCGACGCCGAGTTTCGCGAGCGTGGCGCCGTGCTTCTCGAACACATCCGCGAAGAAAACCGATACGCAATGGCCGAACAGGATGGGATCGGAGATCTTCATCATGGTCGTCTTGAGGTGCAGCGAGAACAGGATGTTGTCCTTCTTCGCCATGTCTATTGCGGAGGCGTAGAAGGCGCGGAGCGCGTTCTTGTTCATCGCCGAGCAGTCGATGATCTCGCCGGCCTTGAGAGCCGTCTTTGCCTTCAGCACCGTGGTTTCGCCGTTGCTGCCGACCAGCTCGATCCGGCAGTTGGTCGCTGCTGCGACGGTCGTCGCGACTTCCGACCCGTAAAAATCGCCACCTGACATGGTCGCTACGCGAGTCTTCGATTCCTTGCTCCAAGCGCCCATCTTGTGCGGATGCTTGCGGGCATAGGCCTTCACGGCGCCGGCGGCGCGGCGGTCGGAATTGCCTTCGCGCAGCACCGGATTGACGGCACTGCCGAGTACCTTGCCGTAGCGGGCGCGGATTTCCTTGTCTGCCGGCGTCGCGTCGCTGTCCGGATAGTTCGGCACGTCGTACCCCTTGCCCTGCAACTCCTTGATCGCGGCCTTGAGCTGCGGGATCGACGCGGAGATGTTGGGCAGCTTGATGATGTTGGCTTCGGGGCGCATCGCGAGTTTGCCGAGTGCGGCAAGTTCGTCGGGAATGCGTTGCGCCGGTGTCAGCTTCTCGGGGAAGTTGGCAATGATGCGGCCGGTCAGCGAAATATCGGCCAGCCTCATCTTGACGCCGGCTGTGCCGACAAAGGCCTGCACGATCGGCAGGAGGGAAAACGTCGCGAGCCCGGGCGCTTCATCGACCTTCGTCCAGACGATTTCGAGATCTGACATCCTTGCGCCTCCGTGCGCCACTTTCGCTTCGGCTGAGTGGATCTAATGCTGATTCTGGGCTGTCTTGTTGCACCGCGGCGAGGGAAAGGCAATCTCCGGTCCAGCGACGTCATCGGGACCTTCGGCTGGTTCTTTTCCGAGTGTCCGGCTTGGAAATTTTGGTGAAGCAAACACGACTATTTGAGCAGCGATATCGCCCTGTCGCGGCATGAATCGCGTCACCTGGAAATTCACAAGCGCACTGCCGGGGATCGACACCCGGACTTTGTCCCGTCAGAGCCGATCCAGTTCCTTGTCGAGGGTCTGGGCGCGCGGCATGCGGGCCAGCGTCGGCAACAGGTCGCCGAGGTCCTCGATGAAGGCTACGACGTCGAGATGCGCGCGGTCTGCGAAACCGCCTTCCACGACCGACCGCAGCAATCCGGCCAGTGGTTGCCAATAGCCGCCCTGGTCGATGATGACGATTGGCTTGCTGTGCAGGCCGAGCGTGCGCCAGGACAGCACCTCGAAGAATTCCTCGAGCGTGCCCAGTCCGCCCGGCAGCACGACAATGGCTTCCGAGCGCTCGAACATCTGCAACTTGCGTTCGTGCATCGTTTCTACCACCACGGTCTCGGTAAGAGCCGGATGGCCGGCTTCCCGCCGCAGCAGAAAGCGGGGAATGATGCCCGCGACCTTCCCGCCGGCCTTGAGAGCGGCATTGGCGAGCAGGCCCATGAGGCCGACTCCACCGCCGCCATACACCAGCGTAATGCCCTCGCGCGCGAGCAGTTCGCCGAGGTTTACGGCAAGGTCGCGGCCGGCGGGGTCGGCGCCAAAGCGGGCGCCGCAGAAAACACAGATGGATGAGGGGTTGGACACGGTCACGCTGTTCGCTCACTCGGGGCCGATCCAGCGTATTTCCGGACCGGTGCGGCATGGTATCATTTGAAGGTGGAAGGGCGCGACGCCAATAGCGGTCGGTCGTCGCAGCGTCGGGAGCCGGATGTCACGTACTGTTCTTGCGCTTGTGACGGCGGGAGCCGTGGTCATTGCCGCGGCCGTCGGCGTGGCGTGGTACGTGAAGGTGAACGATCGCGTGGCAATGGAGTCTGCTGTAAAGCCTGCGGCACAGACGCCAGCCACACCTCCCGCTGCATCCCCCGAGCAGAAGCCGCAGTCCCAGACCGATACCCAATCTCAGCCGAGCGCGTCCGCCCCGGAGAAGATGCCGCCGCCCGCCGTCATGACGCCGAGTTTCGACGTGGCGCGGATCGGCCAGGATGGCCGCGCCGTGATCGCCGGGCGTGCGGCGCCGGGCGCCAAGATCGTGCTGCTCGACGGCGGCAAGGAGATCGCCCGTGGTATCGCCGACTCGCGCGGCGAATGGGTCTTGCTGGCGCAGGATCCGCCGCTCAGTCCGGGCCAGCATGAGCTGCGTGTCGTGCAGCATATTGAGGGGCGCGCGCCGGTGACATCCGAGCAGGTCGTCGTGGCCGTCGTGCCCGAGCCGCAGGACAAGCAGACGGATACGCTTGTGATGATCGCACCGCCGTCAGGTTCGAGCACACTGCTGCAGTCCCCGTCGCCCGCCGGCACGCCTAAATCCAACGACCTGCAATTGGCGACGCTCGACTACGACGAGAAGGGGCATGTGACCATCACCGGCCTGTCGTCCCCCGGGGCCACGGTTCGCGCCTATCTCGACGAGAAGCTCGCTGCCGAGGGGGCGGCCGGCAATGACGGTCGTTGGCGTTTGACGCCACCCGATCCGATCGGACCGGGCAAGCACACCCTTCGGCTCGATCGCCTCGGCAAGGACGGCAAGCCGACATCGAGGCTGGAACTTGCCTTCGAGCGCATTCTCACGGCTGGCGGACCGGGCGATCCGACCAAACGCCTGATGGTGGTTCGCGGCGACAACCTCTGGAACATCGCTCGCGCCCATTACGGCGAGGGGTGGCGCTACACCGTCATCTTCGATGCAAACAAAGGACAAATTCGCGATCCTGATCTGATATACCCCGGCCAGGTTTTCAGCCTTCCCAAGCTCAACTAGGTCAGATGCTGGCTAATTTCTTCATTCCCATCCTCGATGATGGCTGGCGCTTCATCGCCGCCTTCGCTGCTGTGACCTTCCTGGCCGCCCTGACCGGCGCGGCTTGGTTGTTCTGGCCGCTTATGGTGCTCACCCTGTGGTCGATCTATTTCTTCCGTGATCCGCCGCGCGGCGTGCCGCAGGAGGATGGGCTGTTGATTGCGCCGGCCGATGGGCTGGTCCAGATGGTGACCGAAGCGGTGGCGCCGTCCGAGCTTGGCCTCGGCGACCAGCCGCTCACGCGCGTGTCGATCTTTCTCAGCGTCTTCGACGTGCACATCAATCGCGCGCCCTGTGCGGGAACCGTCGAGGTCGTGGCCTATCGGCCGGGCAAGTTCCTGAACGCGGCCGCCGACAAGGCGAGCGAGGAAAACGAGCGCATGGCCATCGCACTGCGCCGCACGGACGGCCGCCTGATCGGATGCGTGCAGATCGCAGGCTGGGTCGCGCGCCGCATCGTGTGCAGAATCAAGGCGGGACAGGCGATCGCTGCCGGGGAGCGCTTCGGCCATATCCGCTTCGGCAGTCGAACCGACCTCTACCTGCCGCCCGGTGCGCGATTGCTGGTTGCCGTCGGCCAGCGCATGATTGGCGGAGAGACCGTCATGGCCGAACTCGATCCGTCCGTCGCGACGCCGCGTTCGGCGATCGAGTTCTAGGAGTCCGGCATGGACAGTGAATTCGGCACCCGTCGCGGCCTGCGAGGGTTCTCCATCAATCGCCTGATACCGAACGTGCTGACGCTCGCGGCACTATGCTCGGGGCTCACGGCCATCCGCTTCGGACTTCAGGGCGAATTCCCGCTGGCCGTGATCGCGATCATCGTGGCGGCCATCTTCGATGCCCTCGATGGTCGCGTGGCGCGCCGGCTCGGCGTAACCAGCCGTTTCGGAGCAGAGCTGGATTCGTTGTCCGACTTCCTCTGTTTCGGCGTGGCTCCCGCACTGGTGCTCTATCTGGCTTCGCTGCGTGCCGGCGGTGCGCTGGGTTGGGTGGTGGCGCTGATGTTTCCGATTTGCTCGGCGCTCCGTCTGGCGCGCTTCAACACCGCGCTCTTGAGCGATACGCCGCCACCGGCCTGGACCGGCTCCTATTTCACCGGCGTTCCGGCACCTGCAGGCGCCCTGTTGGCACTGGTGCCACTGGTATTGAGCTTCGAGATCGATGCTTCCTGGCCGCGCCATCCCCTGCTTGTCGGGGTGGTGCTGGTCGCCGTTGGCGGCCTGATGGTCAGTACCTTGCCGACCTTCTCGTTCAAGAAAGGCAGGGTGCCACGTCACCTGGTGCTGCCGGCGCTGTTGGGCGCGGCATTGGTGATGGGGATCGTCGTCAGTTCCCCGTGGATTGGTCTTTCCCTGCTGGGGCTGGTCTATGTCTGCCTGATCCCGTTCAGCTGGCTCGCCTATCGCCGTCACGCCAGGCAGGATGCCACCAGTGGAGAAGTTGTTCCCCTGCGTGCCGTCGAGCCTGGGGCGCCCCGCGACTGAGAAGCGGGCGGCTGGGCGGCTTATTTTCGTCACATTAATTACTATATTTCAAAAACTTATACGCCGTTCCTAATATTTTGCATTGACCGGCGATCTTTCCGAACGTATCGTTGCCAAACAGGAGATGCGCAGGCACCGGCCCCTCCGGCTGCTTGGGCTTGATATCGATTCCGCCCGAGCAGGGCGGCATCCAATTCGTGGGTTTGGAGATTTTGAGATGCTGTCCATCTTTCGTCGTCTCGCGAAGAACGAAAAAGGGGCCACGGCGATCGAATATACGCTGATTGCCTCGCTGATCGCCGTTGCCGCCATTGCCTCGATGCGGACCGTCGGCGGCAAGGTCACGAACGTCCTGACCAATGTGTCGAACTCGATGACCTGAGCCAGGTCCTCCTCGAATTGTTTCAGAAGGGCGGTCTAGCAATGGGCCGCCTTTTTGATTCGACCGCTATTAGCGGTGTTTGGATCGAATATTTCTCTTTATTTATAATGTTTTAGAGCCTTGACTTGATGTATCGATGAAAATATCATTTGTAACGATTTTTCTTGCTGTCATTTCTCCCGTTTGTCGTAGATGCATTCTTTAGGAACTTTGTCCTCAAGACATTTCCGTAAGCTGCTCAAATAGCGGCAATTAGGGCGAATATCAGACAGCAGCGTGCGGCCACGTCAGGCCGCAAGTCGGATGGGTGTCGGATGTCGCCGTTTGCGCTTCTTCAGACCGGCTGCCTCGTGGCCTTTGCCTTGCTGCTGCTTGCCGCGGCTTGGCAGGATTTCCGATCCATGCGCATCGGCAATGCGCTGTCTGCGGGCATTGTGGCGGCGTTCTCGGTATGGCTCATCGGCGGACTGCTCTCGGGCAAGCTGCCTCCGTGGCAAGCTTTGGCCGCCGTCGGCTGCGGTCTGGCGGTATTCGCTGTTGCCGCCCTGGGTTTCGCCGCCGGCGTCCTGGGCGGCGGTGATGTGAAACTGCTCGCGGCAGCCAGCCTCTTCGCCGGTCCCGCGCTGCTCCTCGACTTCCTGCTGATTACCGCCGTGGTCGGCGGTGTACTGGGTCTTGCGATGCTGGCTGGGGCGCCGATCGGGCCCGCCGCCGCAATCGCCCCCAATGGAACGGTGCGCGCCCGGTTGCGCCGCGGTCTGCCCTACGGCCCTGCGATCGCCGCCGGCGGGCTGTGGACCGCCTTCGCTCTGACGTCGGCCTGAGGACCCACTCGCCATGAACAGCAAGCGCGTCGTCTTTCTTCTGTTGGCCGTCATCGTAGCGGGGGCGACGGCCTTCTTGGCGCGCGCCTGGCTGCAAAACGAGCGGGCCGCGCTTATGGAACAGGTGGGCAAGGGACGGCCGACGCCCACTGCGCCGGCCATGCAGGTGCTCGTCGCCAAGAACAACCTGCGGATCGGTCAGCTCATCAAACCCGACGATTTGCGCTGGCAGCCTTGGCCTGCGGGCAATCTGTCGCCGACCTATGCGGTCGAGGGCAAGCGCCCGATCAACGACTTCGTCGGCGCCGTCGTTCGTACGTCCATTGCCGCCGGCGAGCCGGTGACCGAGGCCCGCCTGGTGCTGGCGAACACCCGAGGCTTCATGGCCGCGGTCCTGAGGCCCGGCATGCGTGCCGTCAGCGTACCGGTTACGGCCACCTCGGCGGTTTCCGGATTCATTTATGCCGGCGATCGCGTCGACGTATTGCTGACCCACGTGCTGAACGGGGGCGACGGCCAGCGCAGTGCAACCGAAACCATCCTGCTCAATGCACGCGTCATCGCCATGGACCAGAAGGTCGACTTTTCTCCCGGCGACAAGCCGGACGTCGCCAAGACGGCGACCCTTGAGTTGACCCCCAAGCAGAGCGAGATCGTAACGCTTGCGATCAAGATGGGTGACCTCTCGCTGGTGCTGCGCAGCCTTCAATCGGAGGGCGACATGGACGGCGCGTCTGCCGAAAACGCGCCGGCCGAGCTCGGTGAGAGTTTCATCCGGGACAATCAGGTGAGCCGTCTCATCGGCCAGGCGCCGGCGCCCAGGGAAGCGGCACGCGCCGTGTTCGTGCTGCGTGGCGGTCAGCGCTCGAAGCAGGATCTCGACGGCAGTGCGGTCGGCGAGACGGGTGAGGGCGCGCCCCCCGACGCCAGGACGCCGGATGGAAAGTCTCCCGACAACCGCGGCGGCACACGCAACGTGACGTTCACCCGAACCAACCCGGGGCAAAAATGAAACCAGTACTCCATTCGGTACCGGCGGCCGCTCCCCTGCGGTACGTCGGTTCTTCACTGGCTCTGCTTGCGGCGCTGGCCTTCGCGCTGCAGCCCGGACTGTCGCTCGCGCAGATTCAGGTGGTCGATCCGGATCAGCCTACGGCAAAGGCGCTACCCAAGGCCGTGCCTCCCGCCAAGGCCAAGAAGGTGTCGCGCCACACGCCGACCGACAACGTCTCCGACGATCTCAACCGTAGAGAGGCCGAGCGCGTCGCGCAGATGATGGATGCGCGGTCGGTTTCGCCGGCGCCCGTTCCGACCGCGCCGGCGGCAGCCGCGTCGAGCAATGGACCGGCAATGGAGGTCGTTCCGCGGGTCGTGACGTCGACGTCGGCCAAACCGCTCGAAGAAAAGTCGATCGACGCCAAGGCCAACCCCAATCCGTCCGAGCCGCCGACGATCGCGGCCGTTCCGCCGCGTGCCCCCGTGATGACGGCTTCGCTCACGCCCGATCTCACCACGTCACCGCCGGTGACGGCGGCGGGGCGACCGGCCGTTGCGTCGCCGATCGTTTCGGCGCCTGTTGCCTCGCCGGCGCCGCAGACCCGGCTGCCGCAACCTGCGCCTCAACAGCCGATGCCGCGGCTCGCCCAGACCGCCCCGCCGGCACCGGTCCCTGTTCAGCCCCAGACCGGCACAACGCCGCCTTCCGCAACGATTGTGACCGGTGCGCCGAGTCGCAGTTTCGCGCAGAGCCAGCTCGTGCCGACCCAGCAGCCGACCCTGTCGCTGGAGATCAACAAGGGGACCGCCCTCAAGCTGCCCGGGCCCGCCGCCACCGTTTTCGTCGCCGCGCCGGACATTGCCGACGTCCAGGTCAAGTCGCCGACGATGATCTACGTCTTCGCCAAGAAGGCCGGCGACACCGTGCTCTACGCGGTCGACGACCAGGACCGCGTGCTGCTCAACACCATCGTCAGCGTCACCTCGCCCATATCGCGCATGAAAGGCACGCTCGACACGCTCTATCCCAACAATCAGGTGACTTTCGACAACCAGGGCGAGACGATCGTGCTCGGCGGCACAGTCCGCTCGGCCCAAATTGCGGACGACGCCCGCCGGCTGGCGCTTCAACACGTCAATGGCAACCCCTCGAAAGTCGTCAGCACGATCCGGGTAGACGCACCGAACCAGGTCCAGTTGCGCGTCAAGGTCGCCGAGGTCAGGCGCGAGGCACTGAAGCGCGTCGGCATCAACTGGCAGAACATCAACGGACTGGGCATCGCGCCACTGATCGGGACGTTGAACGGCGGCTTTGCCATCTCCACCATTACGGCGACCGGTGGTGCGGCGTCGGCGGCCGCGCGCATCCAGGGCGAGAACTTCGACACACTGCTCGACTTCCTCGCCACCAACAACGAGGCGACCATCCTTGCGGAACCCAACTTGGTCGCAATGTCCGGCGAGATGGCGAGCTTTCTGGCTGGCGGCGAAATTCCCATCATCGCGCCCCAGGCCGGCTCGGCGACGTCGACCTTCGCGGTCGCCTACAAGCAGGTGGGTGTCAGTCTTGCCTTTACGCCGACCATTGTCGGCGAACGCATCAACCTCAAGGTGGCGCCTGAGGTGAGCCAGCTTTCGTCCACCGGGTCGATCAACGTCCCGCTGACGGCGACCGCAGTCGTGACCATCCCTGCCGTCCAAACCCGCCGCGCATCGACCACTATCGAGCTTGGCAGCGGGCAGAGCTTTGCGATCGCCGGATTGCTGCAGTCGACGTCGCAGCAGGACATCAAGAAGCTGCCATGGCTGGGCGACGTTCCCATCCTCGGCGCCCTGTTCAAGTCGGATGCCTATCAGCGCTCCGAGACCGAGCTGGTCATCGTCATCACGCCTTACTTCGTCGAGCCGACGAGCGGCCACCTGAAGACGCCTCTGACGGGCCGAGTCCCGCCGACCGATGCCGATCGCCTGCTGTTTCAGCGTTACAACCATCCGACTCCGCCGCAGCGTATGTCGGGCCGCGTCGGATCGCAGGCTGCAGGTCCGACTGCCGGATTCAAACTCGACTAGGAGCCCGCCATGCGTCCTGTCTTGATCCTGCTCCTCGTCGCCGGCGCTCTCGCTGCCTGCGACAATCCTGTAGCGAACCAGGCTGCGGTTGACACTCGGCACGACCCGGTCAGGGCCGATTCGATGGTCGCCATCGGCTTCAGGCCGGGTGTCGGCGCGCTCGATACCGCCCAGCTCGCCGAACTCAGGTCGATGGTGGCTGCCGGCCGTGCGAGCCAGCGCGACGAGTTCACGGTCGTGACCGACGGCAGCGGCGGCAACCTGCAGAACATGCGCGCGCAGCACGTTCGCCAGAGCCTTTCGAGCGCCGGTGCGCGTTGGGTTTCGACGACGGTGGAGCCCGCCATGGCGATGGGACCCGATCAGGTCGTGGTCGTGCGGTCGCAGTACCGGATCGGCGAGTTCAACTGCCCGAACTACAGCCCGGCATCGATCGGAAATCCTAGCGAATCCGCCAAGCCCGGGTTTGGCTGCGCCGACGCCTACAACATGGGCCAGATGCTGGCACGTCCTCGCGATGCAGCCGTGGGTCGAGAGCCCGGGCCTGCGGACGGGACCGTCGCCGCGGATGCAATCCAGCGCTATCGCGAGGGAAGGGTGCGCAGCGTCAACAGCAGCGGAATCAGTGGCGCGTCGCCCATGTTGAGCGGTGGCGGCGGTTCTTCTACTCCGACTCCACCCCCGGCCAACTGAGGTCTGCCGATGGCTGCATCAGCATCTCCGGCGCTCTCGACAGGCGGCGAGGAAAAGTCCGCCGTCAGCGCCATGGCGTTCATCGCCGACTCGGCCGCGCAGGCGCGCGTGTCGTCCGAGCTCTTCAACATGACGCTCGGCAAGGCCAATGTGCGTGAAGGATCGATCGACACCGCGCTGGCACTCAGCGAATGGCCGCGCGAACTCGATCTTCTGGTCGTCGACATCGGCGACTCTTCGGATCCGGTCGCCGATGCCGCGGCGCTCAAGACGGCGGTGCCCGGCACCAGTATCGTGATCGGAGTCGGCCGCATCAACGACGTGGCGCTGTATCGCGACCTTTTGGCCGTGGGCTTCGCGGACTACCTGACGACCCCCCTGGCCGAAGGCGCCCTCGGGCGATCGGTTGAACGTGCCCTGGAACATCGCGACCGCGGTGGACTGACGGTGGGCGCCAGCAGCGTTCCGAAGGACGCCAAACCGCGTACCTTGTCGGTCATCGGTGCACGGGGCGGCGTGGGTGCCACGACAGTGGCTATCACCATTGCCAGCATGCTCGGAACGCGGCTCAAGGAAGAAGTTTTGCTGATCGACTTCGACCTCCACTACGGGTCGCTGATGCTGGCACTCGATCTCGAGGCAATCGACGCCCTGCGCGAGGCGCTCGATCAGCCC
The DNA here is from genome assembly GCA_963923875.1 of uncultured Alphaproteobacteria bacterium. Taxonomy (GTDB): domain Bacteria; phylum Pseudomonadota; class Alphaproteobacteria; order Reyranellales; family Reyranellaceae; genus Reyranella. The sequence continues at coordinate 4,771 of CAWUOG010000033.1, read as the reverse complement.
GACCGCATCGATGCGCTGTTCATCCAGCAAGTCGCACAGAAGAAGTCGGAATTTCTCTACGCCATGGGCGCCGAGGAATCGTCGGCCGGCGGCTTTCAGGCGCGGCCTCATGCGGCCAATGACTTCCTGCGCTCGGTCCACCGGCGCTTCCGCTGGATTGTCGCTGACGTGCCGCGAGGCGACCCGGTCATGCAACGCCAGGTCATCGAGGCTTCGACCGATATCCTGCTGATAACCGATCTTTCGCTGCCAGGCGTCCGCGACGCCATGCGCCTGCAGCAACTCGTCCACGACATTTCGCCCAGTGCGCGCCTTCACCTTGCGACCAGTGGCGTGCTCGATCAGCGCCGGTCGGCGGTCAAGGTGGCGGACGTCGAGCGTACTCTGAAGCGCAAGGTCGATTGCCAGATCCCGGCCGACGCTGCGGCGGCGCTGGAGGCCGTCAACTTCGGCAAGCCGCTGGCCGAAGCCGCGCCCGGGAGCGGCATCGTGAAGGCGCTCCGTCCGCTTGTTTCCAGTCTCGATGCGATCGCGCCGGCCGGCCAGACGAAGACGGGCTCGGCTGCCACGAGCGTCCTGTTGCGCTTCACCCAGGGACTGAAGTCGAGGAAGAAGTAGTCGGCCATGTTCGGTTTGCGCAACAAGGGGTCGGAGCCGGAAGCCGGCGCGCCCGCCAGTCCCCTCGGACGAATCGGCCGACGCAACCCGAACGATTCCCGAGGCGACACCTCGCCGCCGCCGGTCGATCGCCAGGATCGCGTCGCCGCCGCCACGGCCAGTCTTTCCGACGCCGTGGCGCCGCGCCTGCGTGAGCTGGTGTCGAGCGGCCTGCCGCCTGGAGAGATAACGCGGCAGGCGGGCTTGCTTATTCAGGTCCATTTTCGCAGCAATGGCGTGATGTTGGCGCCTCTCGAACTGCGGCGCCACGTCGCCGAAGTCCTGCGCCCGGTGCTTCCTGCCACCAGCTTCGTATCCACCGTGTCGTCGGACGAGCCCAGGCCAGCGGCCGAGGACGATGCACCCGCCGAGCCGGCGGCCGTGCCGGAGCCGCGTCTGACCAGTGCCATGCCGACCGAGTCGCCCGTTTCCGCCGTTCAGGCGGCGGAGAAGCTGACGGCGGCCGTTCCGGTGGAAGATCCCGCGAACAAGTCAGCAAGCCGTCTGTCGCGCACCAAGATCGACCAGGCCCGCCGGGCCGTGCAGCCGTTGGTGATGTCACGCATCGATCTGGCGGCGGCTGTCAGCCTGCCGCGCAAGGAACTGGTCCGTCAGCTCGAGGCATTGGTCGGCGAGCTGCTCGTCGAGCACAGGATCCAGCTCAATCGGCCCGAACAGGCCGACCTGGTCTACCAGATCGTCAACGACATGCTCGGCCTGGGGCCGCTCGAGCCGTTGCTCGAGGATGACGGCATCACCGACATCATGATCAACGGCCCCAAGCAGATCTATATCGAGAAGAAGGGCAAGCTCGAGCTCACGGGCGTGACGTTCGAAGACAACGCTCATCTCCTGAACATCTGCAACCGCATCGTCAGCCGGATCGGGCGTCGTGTCGACGAATCGAACCCGATCTGCGACGCGCGTCTGCTCGACGGCAGCCGCGTCAATATCATCATCCCGCCGCTCGCCATCGACGGCGCCTCGGTATCGATCCGCAAGTTCGGCAAGCGGCAGATCGGCTTCGACCAGATGGCGCAGCAGGGCAACATCTCCCCCGCCATGGCGACCTTGCTGCGGGTGGCCGCGCGCTGCCGTCTCAACATGGTGGTTTCCGGCGGCACAGGGTCGGGCAAGACGACGATGCTCAATGCCCTGAGCGGCATGATCGACAACGGCGAGCGTGTCGTCACCATCGAGGACGCCGCAGAACTGCGGATGCAGCAGCCGCACGTCGTGCGCCTAGAGACGCGGCCCGCCAACCTGGAGGGAAACGGCGAGGTCAACATGCGTGATCTCGTGAAGAATGCCCTGCGCATGCGCCCCGACCGAATCATCCTGGGTGAGGTTCGCGGCCCGGAGGCGATCGATCTGCTGCAGGCCATGAACACGGGCCACGACGGCTCGATGGGTACGCTGCATGCCAACCGGCCCCGCGAGGCACTGACGCGTCTCGAGAACATGGTCACCATGGGCGTCGCCAGCCTGCCGCCAAAGGCGATTCGCAGCCAGATCGCCGGTTCGCTGCAGATGATCGTTCAGATCAGCCGCATGCGCGACGGCGTGCGCCGGGTCACGCACATCACCGAAGTGATGGGCATGGAAGGCGAGGTCATCATCACACAGGACCTCTTCACCTACGAGTTCAAGGGGGAGACGGTGGACGGCAAGCTGAGCGGGACCTTCAAGAGTTCCGGCCTTCGACCGCATTTCCTGCCGCGTGCGGCCTACTACGGACTCGACAAGGTGCTCATGGAGGTCATCGGGTGAGCGCCGAGGCAGCGCACGCGCTCACGCTCGAGCAGGTGACCGTTCTCATCGCCACGGGAATGGCCACGACCGTGATCGCCCTCGGCGTGGTGTTCGGCGGCTTCTTTGCCGAGCGCCGCCTGCGCGATCGACTCGAGGATCTCGACCGTCGCACGCGCTCGGGGCCGCGGAGCCTGCAAATGGCGACCTTGCGCAGGGTCGAGCGGCCGGGACGCCTGCCCACCCTCGACAAACTCCTGTGGCGCTGGTTTCCCAATGCCAGCTCGATCCGCCAGAAGCTCCAGACGACGGGCATGAACATTACCTTGGGCGATTTCGCCTTTGCCACCCTCGCGCTCGCCATGGGGATGGCGTTTCTGCTCTATCTCGTGCTCGACCTGCCGCCGGCGATCGCCCTCGTTGGCTCGCTCCTGGTGGGCGTCGGTATCCCCAACGTCGTCGTCGGCTGGAAGGCAAAGAAGAGGGGGCGCCAGTTCAATCTGCTTTTTCCGGAGGCGGTCGATCTGATTGTGCGCGCGCTTCGTGCGGGCCTGCCGGTACAGGAGGCGATCGGCACCGTCTCTCGCGACATCAGGGATCCGGTCGGGGCCATTTTTCGCCGCGCCCAGCAGGAAATGCAGCTCGGCGTCCCGATCGAGACCGCGCTGTGGCGTGTCGCCAAGACCGTCGAGACCGACGAATTCAATTTCCTCATCGTCGCGCTCTCGATTCAGCGCGACACCGGCGGCAATCTCGCCGAGACGCTGGCAAACCTGAGTCTGCTCTTGCGCAGTCGCCAGCAGCTTCGACTCAAGATTCGCGCCTTCACCTCCGAAGCCCGCGCCACGATGATGATCATGGCCGGTCTGCCGTTTCTGGTCGGCGGCGGCCTGTTCCTGATCTCGCCGGAGTACATCGGCCCGCTGTTGACCACTTCGACCGGGCAGATGGTGGCCGGCGCCGCCGGGTGCAGCATGGCGCTCGGAATGTTCATCATGAACAAGATCGCCACGATCAAGGTGTGAGACGATGGATCTCGTCGCCTCCGAGAAGAATTTCACCGTCATGGTGGCGGCGCTGTCGATCGTCGCCTTCTGGGCCGTGTGGATCGCGTTTACCTGGACGCCGCCGATCGAAGGCCGACTGAAGGCGCTGCGCACGCGCCGGATGAAGACCCGCAGCGAGCAGAGTGCCGCTGCCAAGCCGTCGTCAAAATCGGCGTCGCTCGGCGTGATGCGCAAGATCGCCGACCGACTGAACCTGCTGCGCGGAAGCGCCGCCGACCAGACGACGCGCAAGCTGCGCCAGGCGGGCTTCATCTCCCGCGACGCCGCCGTGGTCTACGTCTTCATCAAGCTCGCGCTGCCCCTGACGCTCGGCTTCCTGATGATCGTGCTTACGTCGGTGACGAATCTCATCGAGATCCCCGAGAACCTGCTCGCGCCGATCTGCATCGGCGCAGTGCTGGCGGGCTTCGTCATGCCCGAGGTATACGTCAAGAATGTTGCCAGCAAGCGTCGCGACATCCTGAACTATGTGCTGCCCGAAGGCCTCGATCTGCTGACCATATGTGTCGAAGCAGGCCTCAGCATTGATGCCGCCTTCCGCCGGGTCTCGCGCGAAATGCAGGGCTCCATGCCTGAACTCGCTGCCGAATTCGAGATGACCGCGCTGGAACTCACCTACCTGCCCGACCGTCAGCAGGCGCTCGAGAACATGTCGGTGCGGTCGGATTCCGCGGCCATTGGCGCGCTGGTGAATGCGCTTCGCCAGACTGAAAAATACGGCACGCCGCTCGCAAGTTCGCTGCGAATCCTGAGCCAGGAATTCCGCCAGACGCGCACCTCGAAGGCGGAAGAGAAGGGCGCTCGTATGCCCGCGCTTATGACAGTGCCTCTGATGGTTTTTATATTGCCAACGCTCATTACGGTGCTCTTGGCGCCGGCAATAATGTCGGCGTTCGGCTTGACCTAATTGCCAATTCTTTCCTAAACTTAATCTATATTTTTCATCCTTTTTATGAATTTGATTTTGTGCCTCTCAAAGGCACGCATTGATGGGAGAAGCAGATGCGGAGAGCGATTTCGCGCACGCTCCATTCCGTGTGCATGTGGGGTCGTCGTCTCGTTCGCGACGACGAGGGATCGATCGTCACCGTCCTGGTCGCTGTACCCGTTTTGGCGGGCACCGTCGCGATCGGCATCGAAACCGGACAAGTCTACCGATTGAAGCGGCAGATGCAGAGCGCCGCGGATGCAGCTGCGGTCATCGGCTCGACGGATCGCCTCGCGTCGGCGAGCACCGCGACCATCACCGCCGATGCGCGCTATGAGGCCAAGCGCAACGGCTTCGACTATCAGGCGAC
>CAWUOG010000032.1:0-16705 GCA_963923875.1 uncultured Alphaproteobacteria bacterium | reverse complement strand
AGAATGTCCGGCCGCGCCGCGGCGTGACGCAGCGCGAGGTACTGGGCGACGAAGTCGATGTCGAACAGGCCACCCGGCAGATGCTTGAAATCCCAAGGCCCCTTGGCGGGCGCGTGCTGGGCAATGCGGTCGCGCATGTCGGCGACATCGCGCACAAGCGCCTCGGGATCGCGCGGCCGACAAAGTGTGCTGGCGATGATGCGATTCAGTTGATCGACAAGGGCCGGGGGGCCATGGATCACACGCGCCCGGGTGAGCGCGAGGTGCTCCCACGTCCAGGCCGACTGTGCGTGATACGTCTCGAAGCCTTCCAGTGAATTGGCCAATGGCCCGGCACGCCCCGACGGACGCAGACGCATGTCGACTTCGTAAAGGGCGCCTTCGTTCGTGAGCGCGGTGAGCGCCGTCACGATCTTGGCGCTAAGGCGGGTGTAATACTGGATCGGCGGCAATGGCTGGCGGCCGTCGGAGGTCTCCATACCCGGCGGAATGTCGTACACGAAGATCAGGTCGAGGTCGGAGGTCGCCGACATCTCGCGGCTGCCGAGCTTGCCGAGACCGAGCACCGCCAGCCGCTGGCCGCGGAACCCGCCGTGAGCTTCGGCGAAACGCTGTTCGACGCGGTCGCACAGGCAGGAGATCGTCGACTCGGCGATCGCGGAGTAGGCGGCGCCGGCCTGGGCGGGCCGCACGACCTGCTTCAATTGCTGTACGCCCACCTGGAAGCGGCGGTCGTTTGCCCAGCGCCGGGCGACATCGAGGATGTCCTGTTCGTTGTCGCGCTGCGCCAGCAGGCCGGCAAGTTCGCCCATCATGGCATGGGCGGCCGGAAGCGGATCGTAGAAGGCGGGCGAAAGAACCGAATCGAGAAGAATCGTGCGGCGCGCCAGTTGCGCCGCCAGTCCGGGCGCGCTGCCCATGATCGTGGCGACCAGTTCGAGCAAGGCCGGATTGGCCTTGAACAGGGAGAAGAGCTGAACGCCCGCCGGCAGGTTGGCGAGGAAGCGATCGAAATTCAGCAACGCCTGGTCGGGTGAGGCCGTCGCTCCCAGCGCCTTCAGGAGGGCGGGCATCAGCTCGGTGAGCAGTTCTCGTGCCCGGGCCGAGGTGGTCGCGCGGAAGCGGCCGTGATGCCAGCGCCGGACGATGCCTGCTGCGGCAGACGGATCCGTGAATCCCAGGCCGCGCAGGGTCTCGAGCGTGCCCGGGTCGTCGTCGGTGCCAGTGAAGACGAGATTGCCCCCCGGGCCGGCGAGGCTCGGCGCTTCTTCGAAAAGTCGTGCATAGTGTCCCTCGACCGTGCGCAAGGTCCGAAGCATCGCTTGTTCGAAGGCCGGGGCGCCTTCGTAACCCAGGAAAGTCGCCAGCGCCGCAACGCCGCCCGAATCCTCCGGAATGCTGTGGGTCTGGCGGTCGTCGATCATCTGCAGGCGATGCTCGACCCGGCGCAGGAAACCATAGGCCTCGATCAGCTCCTGCGCGGCGGCGCCGGTGACGTGGCCGGCGGCGGCAAGTGCCCGCAGTGTCTCGCAGGTTCCCCGCAGCCGCAGTGCCGGGTTGCGGCCGCCGAAGATCAGTTGCTGGGTCTGGGCGAAGAACTCGATCTCGCGGATGCCGCCGCGACCGAGCTTCACGTTGTGGCCCAGCACCTTGACTTCGCCGCCGCCGCGATGGGCGTCGATCTGGCGCTTGATCGAGTGGATGTCGTGAATGGCCGCGAAGTCGAGGTGCTTGCGCCAGATGTACGGCGTCAGCGCGGCGAGGAACTCGGCTCCGACGGCGAGATTGGCCGCGACGGGACGGGCCTTGATCATCGCCGCGCGCTCCCAGTTCTGGCCGACGCTCTCGTAGTACAGTTCCGCCGCCTGCACCGACATGGCGAGCGGCGTCGAGCCCGGGTCGGGCCGGAGCCTGAGGTCGGTACGGAAGATGTAGCCGTCGACCGAACTCTCGGACATCAACTGCACCAGAAGCCGGGCGGCGCGCACCATGATGCGGCCCGCCTGGTCGTTGGCGGCAATCGCGGGCGCGTCCCGGTCGTAGAGCAGGATCAGGTCGACGTCGCTCGAGTAGTTGAGTTCGCCGGCGCCGAGCTTGCCCATGCCGATCACGGTGAGGGCTTCGAGCATGGGCTCGTTGCGGGCCAGGGCGCGCACCAGGGCGTCCAGGCACGTCGAGGCGAGCTGGCTCAGCGCGTCTGTGATTTTTTCGAGAGGCCAGACGTCTGCAATATCGGCGACGGCGATGGCGAGGGCCGAGCGACGCTTCAATTTGCGCAGCCTGGCGGCGACTTGTTCGGGCGTCCCTTCCTGAAGGAGAGGCAGCATCTCGGCCTGGATCGCGGCAAGCGCGGCGTCAGGTCCGTCGCGCCACAGATCGGTCATAAAGACGCGGTCTTGTAGAGCGATATCGGTCAGGTAAGGGCTGTTGCCGAACAGCGTGTCGAGCAGGGCCCGAGCACCGGGATCGTCAGGCGGCGGCGCCAGTTCCCGCCAGCGTGCCCACGCCACCTCGAGACGTTGCGGATCGTGGGGGTGGGGCAATCGGTCGGTCGAAAGCCAAGACATGCGGTGCTGCGGCGGGTAAATTGGCGAAATCCGGCGGCACGCATGCCCGGCGGCGGCACGACCGTCAAGCTGGGCGGCAGGGTCGCCCCGACAGTAGCGCGGAAGTATCGGTCCTTGGTCAGACGGGTCATTCGGGTGATCGAGCTTGTCGTGGTTGGCGTCATCGCCATCCCGGCGGTGTTCGTCGCGGTGCTTGCGCTGCGCCTGATGGCCGGACCGATCGACCTCGACTTTCTCAAGTCACGGTTTCACCAGGGATTCGAGACGCCGGATGGCAGGATGCGGGTCGACACCGACCGCATCTACGTCGAATGGAGCAGCCTCAGCCAGCCCATGCGCCTGGTGGCGCACGGGCTGCGCCTGATCGACATCCAGGGCAAGGCGGTGGCGACGGCGCCCAGTGTGGCGCTGACCTTCGATCCGCGCAGCGTGGTGCGAGGCTATTTCCTGCCCAGATCGATCGTCGTCGAACGGCCGACCCTCACTGCCGACATCGAACGCGAAGGAGGCATGCTCCGGCGCATCCTGGCGGAGAGCGATTCGAATTCGCAGGCCAGGGTCGTCGACCTGCTGATCGCGCAGCTTCTGGCAGAACCCAATCACAACTCGCTGCTTGGACAACTCGACACGGTGGCGGTCGAGCAGGCGACGGTAATGCTGCGCGATGTGCCGACCGGCATGACCTGGGTGGCGCCGGCGGCGCGCGCCAGCCTGAAGCGCGACGCGGCCGGAGTCATCATCGCCGCCGACGCGACCTTCAGCAACGGTGGCGCGCCGGTCGACGTCGCGGTGTCGGGAACCTATGCGCGCGACCGGAGCCGGATTTCGGCGGAGGCCAAGATCGACGGACTGAAGCCGTCGATGCTGGCCGACCTGTCGCCGGACACGACGATCCTGCGGGGCATCGACATCGCGCTGTCGGGCCGGGTCCAGATCGATGCCGAGGGCAACGGCCGTATCCGCACCGTCGGCATCGACGTGACCGGCGGTGCCGGGACGATCAACCTTCCGGGCATCCTGCCGGTGGCTCACAGGGCGCACTCGGTAAATGCGCATGCGGCAATAGATGCCGACACGCATACAGCGCGAATCACCAACATCGATGTCGATCTCGGCATCGTGAAGATGTTCATCACCGCGGACGGCGTGCGCACCTCCGATGGCCAGGTGCTCAACGGCAAGGCCGAGTTGCGCAACATCCCGCTCGATCGCCTGGGCGACTACTGGCCGATCGATTTCACCGAGGGCGGCCGGCGTTGGGCGATGGCCAACCTGTCCAACGGCACGCTCGACGTAGCCGCCGAGTTCGGACTGAAGACGCCGGGCAACGACCTCGCACAACTTGCCGTGACCAAGACAGTCGCGACGATGAATTTTCGCGGGATGACCGTGCACTACATGCCGCACATGCCTGAATTGGTCGATGTCTCGGGGAGCGCGCATTACGAAAACGGCACATTGCATTTCGACGTAACGGGCGGCGGCGCCGTCGGCCTGCGCGTGAGCGGTGGCACGATAGACCTGACCGGGCTGACCGGCGCGCCACCGCATCGGGCGGCGATGCGCCTGCCCATTTCCGGTCCCGTGGCGGCCGTCGATGCGCTGCTGCTGCGGCCCAGGCTCGGCATTCCGAGGGAATCGCTGTTCGATCCGAAGCGCCTTGCCGGCGACGCCGCGATCGAGCTGAGCCTCGCGTTCCCGCTGATCGAGGCGTTGACGGTCAACGACATCGACGTGAAGGCGCAGGCGACGGTCACCGGGTTCGGGCTCAAGAAGGTGCTGGGCGACGTCGACCTCACCGAGGCGACGGGGCAGGTCACGTACGAGACCTCGCAGCTCGTCATCGCCGGCAACGGCAAGATGGATGGCCAACCCGTCGAAATCGGCGGGCGCGAACTGTTCGGGCAGAAGACGGCCTATCGGCAACGCTACGAGGTCAAGGGGACCCTGCCGGCGGCAATCATGCAGAAGGCAGGATTCCCGTCGCCGGAGCCCTATGTCAGCGGTCCGGTCGGGCTCGCGCTCGTCTATCAGGTGAACGCCAACGGCTCGAGCGAAGTCACCGGCAAGCTCGATCTGAAGGGCGCCAGGGTCGATGTGGCGCCTCTGGACTGGACGAAGGCGGCCGGTGTCGACGGCAATCTCAATCTCGCGCTGAAGCTCGCAGCGGGAGGGAAGCTCGCCTCGGCGGAGTTCGAGGCGCGCGCCAGCGGACTTGCAACGAAAGGCCAACTCCGGTTCGGCGGAGACAATTCGGTGCAGCAAGTCGCGCTGCAGCAGTTGACGATCGGGCGGACGGACATGTCGTTCGATTGGAAGCGCGCCGCCGACGGCGTCGACCTTACCGTGCGCGGCCGCTCGCTGGAATGGCCCCGTGTGCGGCATGCGCTGAAGGTGCGCGACGAGATGGTGGCCACGGCGCCGGCCGGCGCAGCCGAGTCGGCGCGGACGAACACGCGTTTCAACTTTCAGCTCGACCAACTCCTTGTGCAGCGCGGTTCGCTTGGGTCGCTGCATGGAACCGCCGACATGCGCGGCGACAATATCGCCTCGGCCGATATTGCAATCAGCGGCGGCAAAGGCTCGGCCTTCCGGGTGACGCGCGAGGGCAACCGCCGCAAGCTGGGCATCTACGCGCCGGACCTCGGCCTGCTGCTCAGCGAAGCGGGGTGGCTCGACGGTTTTGCCGGCAGCTTCCTGGACTTCCAGGGCTTCTATGACGACACCAAGCCGACGTCGCCGCTGGAAGGCAGCCTGCGGCTGGGGCCGTACAAGATGAAGACTGTCACGCCGCGGCCCGATATCGGGACCCTGAACTCGACCATCGACGGCCTCAATCGCGCGGGCGACGCGACACAGCAGTTCAACGGCCTGGAGGCGACGGTCGTCAAGGCCGGCGACAAGCTCGAACTCAGGAATGCGCGCACCAGCGGGCAGTCGATCGGCTTGACGGCGGCGGGCGTTCTCAACACGGACAGCGATACGGCGCACTTGCGCGGCGTCGTCGTGCCGGCCTTTGCACTGAACAATCTGCTGTCCAACGTGCCGTTGCTCGGACCGCTGTTGACCGGCGGCAAGGATGGCGGCGTGTTCGCGATTTCCTACCGCCTCGACGGTCCGTTCGACGATCTCAAGCTCAACATCAACATGATGTCGGCCATGACTCCGGGCGCCTTGCGCGAAATCTTCAACAGTGCACCGTCGGACGGCAGCACTCCGATGCAGCCGCCGGCCCAGTCGCCGGCGCCCTGAAAATCTTCCCGGACTAGATCGCGCGCACCAGGACGTGGCGCTTGCGCCCCGCCGACAGTTTCAGGGTACCGGTGGAATCCAGGTCACTGTCCTTCACCAGCGCGGCATCCGACGCCATCGGCTTGTCGTTCAGGCGGCCGCCGCCACCCTTGATCAGTTTCCGCGCCTCGTTGCGGCTGTCGGCAAGGCCGGCCTCGTGCATCAGTTCGAATGCCGCGATTCCAGCGGCCAGGCGCGCGCGAGGGATGTCGACGGTCGGAAGGGAATCGCCGCGCGCGCCTTCCTCGAAGGTGCGCCGCGCCGTGTCGGCCGCCTGATCGGCCGCGATATCGCCATGTGCAAGCCTGGTCACTTCGGTGGCGAGGATCTTCTTGGCCTCGTTTACTTCCTGGCCCTTCAGCGACTCGAGCCGCGCCACTTCGGAAAGCGGCATGTCGGTGAAGATCTTGAGGAAGCGGCCGACATCGGCGTCCTCGGTATTGCGCCAGTACTGCCAGAAATCGTAAGGGCTGAGGCGTGCGGGATTGAGCCACACCGCGCCCGCGGCCGTCTTGCCCATCTTGGCGCCGGACGCCGTGGCCAGCAGCGGCGAGGTGAGTGCGAACAGTTCCGCACTCTCGACCCTGCGGCCGAGGTCGGCGCCCATCACGATGTTGCCCCACTGATCCGAGCCGCCCATCTGCAGGATGCAGTGGTGGCGGCGGTACAATTCCACGAAATCGTAGGATTGCAGGATCATGTAGTTGAACTCGAGGAAGGTCAGCGGCTGGTCGCGGTCGAGCCGCAGCTTCACCGAATCCATGGTCAGCATGCGGTTGACCGAGAAGTGCCGGCCGACATCTCGCAGCAACGGGATGTAGAGAAGACCGTCGAGCCATTCCGCGTTGTTGGCCATCACCGCATCGGTCGGGCCGCTGCCGAAGGTCAGGTAGTTGGCGAAGCTCTTCCTGATCTCGGCCATGTTGGCATCGATCTGCTGGGTGGTCAGGAGCTGGCGGGTCTCATCGCGGCCGGACGGGTCGCCGACCTTGGTCGTGCCGCCGCCCATCAATGCGATCGGCTTGTGGCCCGCCTTCTGCCACCAGCGCAGCAGCATGATCTGCATCAGATGTCCGACATGGAGCGAGTCGGCGGTGCAGTCGAAGCCGATATAGGCGGTGCGGGTGCCCGTGCTCAGCAACTCGTCGAGGCGCGCGGCATCGCTGCACTGATGCACCATGCCGCGCTCGTGCACGATGCGCATGAAATCCGACTTGAACCCCGACATCGCCCGAATCCGGCCCTCGCTGCCGCCAGTTGCTATGAAGGCGGCGGGTGTAACACATTCCCGCCATGGCTTCATCTTCCCTGCGGGCGCTCGGCCTGATGAGTGGCACTTCCGTCGACGGCGTCGACGTGGCGCTGATCGAGACCGATGGCGAGCGCGTAACCGCCCATGGGCCGGCCCTGACCGTGCCCTATGACGACGAGACACGCCGCACGATCCGTGCGGCCTTCGGCGCCGAACGGCCGGACGAGATCACGCAAGCCGCCGAGCGGGCGGTCACCGACGCGCACCTGCAGGCCGTGCGACGGTGGTCGGCGGAGACCGGCCAGGCCATCGCGTCGCTCGATGTCGTGGGCTTTCACGGCCAGACCGTCACGCACCGGCCGGAGCGACGCTTCACGTGGCAGCTGGGCGACGGCGCGGCGCTGGCCCGGGCGCTCGGCGTGCGCGTCGTCAACGATCTGCGCGGCGCCGACGTGACGGCCGGCGGGCAGGGCGCCCCGCTGGCGCCGATCTATCATGCGGCGCTGGTACACGATCTGCCGCGGCCGGTGGCGGTGGTGAATGTCGGCGGCGTCGCCAACGTGACCTGGATCGGGGATGGCGGCGACCTGCTGGCGTTCGACACGGGGCCTGGCAACGGCCCGATCGACGATTGGTGCAGCAAGCGCGCCGGCCTGCGCTTCGACAAGGACGGCGCGCTCGCGGCCTCGGGCAAGGTCAATCGCGGCCGTCTCGAGCGGTTCAGCGAGCATCGCTACTTCGCGCGCACGCCCCCCAAGTCGCTCGACCGCGGCGACTTCAACGACAGCTGGGTCGAGGGGTTGAGCGCCGCCGATGGCGCCGCCACTCTCACCCGGGGTACGGCGCGCGCCATCGCGCTCGGCGCGCGGCATTTCCCGGCGCCCGTGGCGCAGTGGATCGTGTCGGGCGGCGGCGCGCGCAATCCGACGCTGCTGCGCGCCATTGCCGAGGAATCCGGAGCCAAGGTCGTGACCGCGGCCGATCTCGGCTGGGATGGCGATGCGCTCGAGGCGGAAGCCTTCGCGTTCCTGGCGGTACGCAGCCTGAGAGGCCTGCCAATCAGCTTTCCCGGCACGACCGGCGCGCCGCGGCCCCTCACCGGCGGCCGCCTCAACGAACCCTGATTCGGGAGCCCGAGTTCAGGGTTCCTTGTTCGACGTCGCGCGGCCCGGCGGATTGATCAGGCACTTGGCGACGTACTTGTCGACCTCGACGGCGAGCCGGTCGAGGGCGTCGTGGAAGAAGTGGTTGGCATTCTTCACCGTGCGCGATTCGACGGTGATGCCCTTCTGAAGCGACAGCCGCGCCACCAGCTTCTGGATGTCGGCGAGCGGCACGACCTCGTCCTTTTCCGCACCGACGATCAGTCCCGACGACGGACAGGGGGCGAGGAAGCCGAAATCGTAGGAGTTGGCCGGCGGTGCCACCGAGATGAAGCAGTCGATCTCGGGGCGGCGCATCAACAACTGCATCCCGATCCAGGCGCCGAACGAATAGCCGGCGATCCAGCAGGACTTCGCGTCGGCGTTCATGGTCTGCAGCCAGTCGAGGGCGGCGGCGGCGTCGCTCAGTTCGCCCATGCCGTTGTCGAAGCGCCCCTGGCTGCGGCCGACGCCACGGGTGTTGAAGCGCAGCACCGAGAAGCCGCGATTGACGAAGACATGGAAGAGCGAGAACACCACCTTGTGGTTCATCGTCCCGCCGTATTGCGGGTGGGGATGGAGGATCAGCGCAATCGGCGCATGCTCTTCCTTGCTCTGGTGATAGCGACCTTCGAGGCGACCCTCGGGTCCGGTAAACATCACGTCAGGCATTTAGGAAATATTAACCCACTGGTTTTGTTGGGAATTTTGATTCTTGACCAACTTGCTCAGGTTTATTAAATCCGAGTTTGAAAGTTGGTCTTTCCGCAGAACCCCGCTAGGGGGTCGGGCATATCGTTAGTGACGCTCCGGTTTCAAGCCTTTTCGGGCGTTCTGGCGACGAAGAAGCGGGAAAATCCCGCACAAGGAGGATGCTGTGAAGCTCAGCACCAAGGGTCGTTACGCCGTAATGGCGATGGTTGATCTGGCGCGTCATGCCCAGGCCAAGCCGGTTTCCCTGTCGGACATTGCGGCCCGGCAGGAAATCTCGCTGTCCTACCTCGAGCAGTTGTTCGCCCGATTGCGGCGGGCCGGACTGGTCAAGAGCGTGCGCGGACCAGGCGGCGGCTATCGCCTGGCGCGGACCTCGATCGAGACGCGGGTGTCGGAAATCATCCTGGCGGTCGACGAGCCGATCAAGGCGACGCGCTGCACGGAGATGGGGGCCTTGGGCTGCCGCGCCGATCGCAGCAAGTGCCTGACCCACGACCTGTGGGAGGAGCTGGGCAACCAGATCCACATGTTCCTGAGTTCGGTCAGCCTGCACGACGTGCTCGAACGCAAGCTCGCCACGCGCCTCGCCGAGGCCGGGGTGTCGGACGGCGACGGTTCGATGGCTGCCGCCAGCTGAGATTGCGTCCGAGAATGTCCGCGCCCGCGTTCGTCTATCTGGATCACAACGCCACCAGCCTCCTGAGGCCGGCGGCGTTCGATGCCATGACCGAAGCGCTGCGCGCGGGCGGCAATCCGTCGTCGGTGCACAGGTCCGGGCGCGCGGCGCGGGCGCGCGTGGAGGCCGCGCGCCGACAGGTCGCCGAACTCGTGGGTGCGTTGCCGGCCGAGGTGACCTTTACCTCGGGCGGGACAGAAGCGAACAATCTGGCGCTGTCCGGTTCGGGCCGGCGGCGGATGCTGGTTTCCGCGATCGAACACGACAGCGTGTTGCGGGCGGCCACCAACACCGAACTGGTCGCCGTTGGCGGCAACGGCGTGGTCGACCTCGCCGCGCTCGAGAAGATGCTGCGCAGTTCGCGCGAGCCGGCGCTGGTGTCGGTGATGTTCGCCAACAACGAAACCGGTGTGCTGCAGCCGATCGCCGACGTCGTGCGGCTGGCGTCGAAGGCCGGGGCGCTGGTGCATTGCGATGCCGTCCAGGGCGCGGGCAAGCTGCCGATCGATCTGCACGCGCTCGGCGTCGACTATCTCAGCCTGTCGGCCCACAAGCTGGGCGGCCCGACCGGTGTCGGCGCCCTTGTCGTGCGCAGCGGCGCGCCGCTGATCGCCGGCCAGCTCGGCGGCGGGCAGGAGCTCAACCGCCGGGCGGGAACCGAGAATGTCGCCGGCATCGCAGGCTTCGGGGCGGCCGCCGCGGCTGCCGGCAGCGGGCTGGATGTCGCCGGTCTGCGCGACCGGATGGAGCGGGCGCTGCTCGCCGCCGCGCCGCAGGCCCGCGTGTTCGGCGCCGAGGCGCCGCGCCTGCCGAATACGACCTGTATCAGCATGCCGGGCGTGAAGGCCGAGACGCAGGTCATGGCGCTGGATCTTGCCGGTGTCTGCGTCAGTGCCGGCGCGGCCTGCTCGTCGGGCAAGGTGACGCGCTCGTCGGTGCTGCTGGCGATGGGTGTAGATGCCACGATGGCCGATAGTGCCTTGCGCATCAGCCTCGGCTGGGACAGCGGGGCGGGGGATATCGAACGGTTGATCGAGGCCTGGCGGGACCTATATATCCGAGTGAACAGCTCGGATATGGTCCGTGCACGGGCAGCATAGTGTTTTCAAGGGGTTAGCATGAACGCTTTCACGCAGATCCGGCGCAACGACCAGCCGATCTACCTGGATTACCAGGCGACCACGCCGATGGACCCGCGCGTGCTGGAAGCGATGATGCCGTACTTCACCTACAAGTTCGGAAATCCGCACTCGCGCAGCCACTCCTACGGCTGGGAGGCGGAAGAGGGCGTCGAGAAGGCGCGCGGCCAGGTCGCGAAGCTGATCGGCGCCGACGAGAAGGAAGTGATCTTCACCTCGGGCGCCACCGAATCGAACAATCTCGCGATCCGCGGCGTCGCCGAGTTCTACAAGGACCGCAAGAACCACATCGTCACCACGGTGACCGAGCACAAGTGCGTGCTCGATACCTGCCGCCACCTCGAGCAGAACGGCTTCGAGGTCACCTATCTGCCGGTGCAGAAGAACGGCCTGATCGACCTCGATCAGCTCCGGGCCGCCATCACCGACAAGACCGTGGTCGTATCCATCATGGCGGTGAACAACGAGATCGGCGTCATCCAGCCGCTCGTCGAGATCGGCAAGATCTGCCGCGAGAAGAAGACGTTCTTTCATACCGACGCGGCGCAGGCGGTCGGCAAGATCCCGCTCGACGTCGAGGGCATGAACATCGACATGCTGAGCGTGTCGGGTCACAAGATTTACGGACCCAAGGGCATCGGCGCGCTCTACGTCCGCCGCAAGCCGCGCGTGCGCCTGGTGCCGCTGATCGTGGGCGGCGGACAGGAGCGCGGCTTCCGCTCGGGTACGTTGCCGACGCCGCTCTGCGTCGGGCTGGGCGAGGCGGCCGAGATCTGCATGAAGGAAATGGACAGCGAGGCCAGGCGGCTGAAGAAGCTGCAGGAGCGCATGCTCAAGGGCCTGCAGGCCAAGCTGCCCGAGATCTACGTCAATGGCGATCTCGAGCATCGCATCCCGGGCAACCTCAACATCAGCTTCGCCCATGTCGAGGGCGAGTCGCTGATGATGGGCATCAAGGGCCTGTCGGTGTCGTCGGGGTCGGCCTGCACGTCGGCTTCGCTGGAGCCAAGCTACGTGCTGCGCGCGCTCGGCGTCGAGGAGGAGATGGCGCACACGTCGCTGCGCATCGGGCTCGGCCGCTTCACGACCGAGCAGGAAGTCGATACCGCGGTGGCCGATCTGGTGCACCACGTGACCAAGCTGCGCGAAATGAGCCCGCTCTGGGAGATGGCGCAGGAAGGAATCGACCTGAAATCAATCGAGTGGGCCGCCCACTAGGCCCGCGGGGGAATCGAGGAGAAGTGTCATGGCATACAGCGACAAGCTGATCGACCACTACGAGAACCCGAGAAACATCGGGTCGCTCGACAAGAATTCCGAAGATGTCGGCACCGGCCTGGTCGGCGCGCCGGCCTGCGGCGACGTCATGAAGCTGCAGATCAAGGTCGGTCCCGACGGCCTGATCGAGGACGCCAAGTTCAAGACCTTCGGCTGCGGCTCGGCGATCGCGTCCAGCTCGCTGGTCACCGAGTGGGTGAAGGGCAAGACGGTCGACGAAGCCGAGACGATCAAGAACACCGACATCGCCAAGCATCTTGCGCTGCCGCCGGTTAAGATCCACTGCTCGGTGCTGGCCGAGGATGCGATCAAGGCGGCAATCGCCGACTATCGTGCCAAGTCGGCCAAGAAGGACGACGGCGGAAGCGACGCCGGCGCGACCAGGGCCGCGGAGTAATCGGGCATGAGTACGACGACCGAATCCGCGACGGCGGATATCGCCAAGCCAGCCGCCGCCGCGCCGCGCCCGCGGCGCGCGCGTCCGCAGGTCATGTCGGTGACGCCGGCGGCCGCCGGGCGCGTCAAGGCGCTGATCGACGGCCGCGGCAAGCCGACCGCGGGCGTTCGCATCGGCGTGCGCAGCAAGGGCTGCTCGGGGCTGAGCTACACGCTCGAATTCGCCGACAAGCAGGAGCCGATGGACGAGGTGGTCGAAACAGAAGGCGTGAAGCTGCTGATCGACCCCAAGGCCTCGCTGTTCCTGATCGGTACCGTGATGGACTACGAGGAAGAGAAGCTGAAGTCCGGCTTCGTCTTCAGGAACCCGAATGAAAAGGGCCGCTGCGGCTGCGGCGAATCCTTCCACGTCTGACGCTCTGAGCCGGTTATAAAATCATGGATCATTTTGCGCGGCTCGGCCTGCCGCCGTCGTTCGAGCTCGACTCTCCGTCGCTCGACAAGGCCTACTTCGCCCTGCAGCGCCAGTGGCATCCCGACCGCTTCGTCGGCAAGCCGGCGGAGGAGCGGGCGCGGGCCTCGAGCGAGGCCGCCGCCCTGAACGACGCCTACCGTACGCTCAAGGAACCGCTTTCCCGCGCCCTCTATCTGGCGGGGCTCAAGGGGATCGAATTGCCGGGCGACGGCAAGACGATCGACGATCCCGACCTGCTGACCGAGGTCATGGACGCCCGCGAGGAACTGCAGGAGGCGAGCAGCGTGGGCGAGGTCGATGCGCTGGCGAAGTTCGCCCGCGAGGATCTCGAGAAGGGGCTCGCGGGGCTGGCGCGCCTGTTCCAGGCAAACGACAAGAAGGCCATCAGAAAGGCGCTCCTGCGCCTGCGTTATCTCGACAAATTCGCCGAGGAAGCGCGCGCCCGGCGCGCCAACCTGAAATAGGCGAAGGCATGAGCCTGCTGGAGATCCACGAGCCCGGCGAAACGCCTTTGCCGCACGCGGGCGAGGCCTCGCTTGCCGTCGGCATCGATCTCGGCACGACCAATTCGGTGGTGGCGATCGCCCGCGAGGGCAGGCCGGCCGCCCTGCATGACGAGACCGGCCGTGCGCTGGTGCCCTCGGTCGTGGCCTATCCGGCCTCCGGCGGCATCCTGGTGGGCGAGCAGGCGCGCCTGCTGACGGCGCGCGAGCCGCGCAATGTCGTGGCCTCGATCAAGCGGTTGATGGGACGCGGCGCCGCCGATCTCCACGCCGTCGCGGGCGTGCTGCCCTACGAGATCGAGCCGGGCAGCGGCGAGACCGACATGGTCAAGCTGCGCATCGGCGGCAAGGCGCGCTCGCCGGTCGAGATCTCGGCCGAGATCCTGAAGGCGCTGCGGTCGCGCGCCGAGGCGGCGCTCGACAAGAAGATCGAGCGCGCCGTGATCACGGTCCCCGCCTACTTCGACGATGCCGCGCGCACCGCGACGCGCGACGCCGCGCGCGTGGCGGGTCTCGAAGTGCTGCGGCTGGTCAACGAACCGACCGCCGCGGCGCTGGCCTACGGCCTCGACAAGGGCGCCGAGGGGCTCTACGCGGTCTACGATCTGGGCGGCGGGACCTTCGATTTCTCGCTGCTGCGCCTGGAGAAGGGCGTGTTCCAGGTCCTGGCGACCGGCGGCGACACCGCTCTGGGCGGCGACGATTTCGACCGCGCCATTGCCGAGCGCATGCTGGCCGAACGCCGCAAGGATGGCCTCGACGGAGCGATCGACGAGGCCGCGGTGAAGGCCGCGCTGGCGCTCGCCCGCCAGATGAAGGAGCAGCTGTCGGAGCGCGAGCAGGCCTCGGGCCGCCTGGAGATCGCCGGCGTGCCGTCGTTCCACGCGCTGGGCCGCGCCGATTTCGACGCGCTGATCGAAGCTGCCGTGAAGCGCTCGATCGACATCTCGGTCCGCGTGCTGGCCGACGCCGGCATGAAGGCGGACGAGATTCACGGCGTGGTGCTGGTCGGCGGCTCGACGCGCGTGCCGCTGGTCCGCTCCGCCGTGGCCGGCATGATCGGCAAGCCGCCGCTCACCGACATCGATCCCGACGAGGTGGTGGCGCTGGGCGCGGCGCTGCAGGCCGAGGCGCTGACCGGGGGCGGCCCCCCGGGCGAGGAGGGCACCTTGCTGCTCGACGTCACGCCCCTGTCGCTGGGACTGGAGACGATGGGCGGTATCGTCGAGAAAGTGGTGCCGCGCAACACGCCGATCCCGGTGCAGCTCGCGCAGGAATTCACGACCTACCAGGACGGCCAGACCGCGATGGCGGTCCATGTCGTCCAGGGCGAGCGCGAGATGGTGGCCGACTGCCGCAGCCTGGCGCGCTTCGAATTGCACGGCATCCCGGCGATGACCGCGGGCGCGGCGCGCATTCGCGTGACCTTCGCCGTCGACGCCGACGGGCTGCTGACGGTGGCGGCGGAGGAGCGCACGACCGGCGTGCATCAGCGCGTCGAGGTGCGGCCGACCTACGGCCTCAGCCACGACGACATGGCGGACATGCTCTACGACAGCCTCGATCACGCCGAACACGACATGACGCTCCGCCTGCTCACCGAGGCACGGGTCGAGGCGCGCCGCAATCTGCTGGCGCTCGACGCGGCGCTCGAAAAGGACGGCGCGCTGCTCTCGGCCGCGGAACGCGCCGGGCTCGACGGCGCGCGACGGGCGCTCGAGCAGGCGATGGCCGGCGAGGACCGCGATGCGATCAACGCCGCCGCCGAGGCGCTGGAGGCGCGTGTGAAACCGTTCGCCGAACGCCGCATGGATCGCGGCATCCGCGAGGCGCTGGCGGGACTGTCGATGCAGGACCTGGAAAGCCGGGTCGGCGAGAAATGAGGTCGGTCTGAATGCCCAAGATGACGTTCATCCTGAAGGACGGCACGCGCCAGGAAGTCGAGGCGCCGCTCGGCCTCAGCGTGCTCGAGATCGCCCATCGCCACCACATCGAGGTCGAGGGCGCGTGCGAGGGCTCGCTGGCCTGCTCGACCTGCCACGTGGTCGTCGAGCAGGAGTGGTTCGACAAGCTGGCGCCGGCTTCCGAGGACGAGGAGGACATGCTCGATCTCGCGTTCGGGCTGACCCATACCTCGCGGCTGGGCTGCCAGATCCGGATGTCCAACGAGCTCGACGGGCTGGTGGTGAAGCTGCCGGCGGCGACCCGCAACATGATGGTCGACAAGTAGCGGCTGTCCGGAAACCGGCCGGGGGAGAGGAGAACATGGCCCGCAAACTGCGCTGGACGGATGTCCAGGACATCGCCATCGAGCTGGAGGAGCGCCATCCCGAGGTCGACAACGTCAACCTGCGCTTCACCGACTTGCACAAGTGGGTGCTCGAACTGCCTGATTTTGCTGACGATCCCAACCGCTCCAACGAGAAGATCCTGGAGGCCATCCAGGCCGCCTGGATCGAGGAACGCGACTAGGCGGTCGCGGGCAGCCCCACGGCCTGCGGCGGCAATTCCCGCGCAAGAGCCGCGCAAAATAGATGCGCGCCGCCCCATTTCCGCCTTGAATCGACTCGTATGTCGTAGAGCGGGGAACTCATGAGGGGCAACATGATCCGAACCTGGCTGGTGCCGCTGCTTCTGGCGGGCGCACTGGCGGCCTGCGACTCGGGCGCGGTCAATCCGGGCATCGTCAATACGTCGACCGGCGGGCCGGTTTCACAGGCGCCGCCGAACAGCCCGGCGATCGGCGCCACCGGCCGGGTGGTCTCGATCAACGAAGTCGCCCTGCGCGGGGCAGGCGGCCCGCCGCGGGTGGGCCACGGCACGATGCAGGGCGGCCTGCTCGGCGGCGTTGGCGGCAGCATCGTCGGCGCGGCGATCAGCAATACCGTCGGCGGCTCGCTGATCGGCCTGGTGCTGGGGGCCGTGGGCGGCGCGATTGCGGGAACGATCGCCGAGAGCGGCGGCAACAGCGGCCCCGGCATCGAAGTCACGGTCCAGACCGATGCCGGCCAGACCGTCACGGTGGCGCAGCGCGACGACGGCGACGTGCAGCTCGGCGACCGTGTACAGATCGTCCAGGACGGCCGCGGTGTTGCCAAAGTGATGCGCGACAATTCCCGCACGGTCGACCGCAGCCAGGCGCCCGCGCCGAACTACGCGCCGCCGTCGCAGGGCGCGCGGGCGGCTCGGCCGCAGGACGATCCGAGGCTCGGCACGCTCAACTGAGCGGGGCCGAACCGGCCGGATGCGTTCCACCGGAGGATCGTATATGG
>CAWUOG010000031.1:0-16737 GCA_963923875.1 uncultured Alphaproteobacteria bacterium | reverse complement strand
GCGACGGCTTCCCGGCGCCGCCGCGGCTTGCACGCGCGCTCGGAATTTTCGGCAGATCTCTTGCTGCCGATCCTTCGGCGCAGAAAGTCTACTTCAATGCCGATCGCAGCCCCAAGCGAGCGGGCGAACCTATCGTCAATGAGGCGTTGGCGCAGACCCTGGAGCATCTCGCCGAACGCGGCGCCGCCGGATTGATGCAGGGGCCGGTCGCCGATCTGATCGTGGCCAAGGTCCGCCTCCATCAGCGGCCGGGTGAACTGGAGCTCTCGGACTTCGCGGCCTATCGGCCGATCAAGCGGGACCCTTTGTGCGGGCCCTACCGTGTCTGGACGGTCTGCGGCATGGGCCCGCCCTCGTCGGGCGGCGTCGCCATCCTGCAGATGCTGGCCTTGCTGGAGCCGTTCGGCCTCTATCGCGAGACGCCGAACAGCCCGCGCGCCGCGCATCTCATCGCCGAAGCCGGCAAGCTCGCCTACGCCGACCGCGCGCACTATCTCGGCGATCCCGCTTTTGTCGACGTGCCGGTGAAGGGTCTGCTGTCGGCGGCGTACCTGAACGAACGCCGCAAGCTCATCTCCGAGAGCAAGGCGATGGAACCGACGCCGGTATCGCCTGGCTACCCCGAGCGCGGCACCAGTCACATCAGCGTCGTCGACCGCTTCGGCAACGCCGTCTCCTTCACCACGACCATCGAGGCGCCGTTCGGGGCACAGATGATGGCTCACGGGTTTTTTCTGAACAACGAGCTGACCGACTTCACGGCCCGGCCCGAGATCGATGGCAAGGCGGTTGCCAACCGGGTACAGGGCGGCAAGCGACCGCGCTCGTCCATGTCGCCGACCCTGGTGTTCGACCGCGACCGGAGGCTGGTGGCGGTGGTCGGCTCGGCGGGCGGCGCCCGCATCATCGGCGACACCTTCCAGGCCCTGATCGGCATGCTGGACTGGAACCTGTCCGCCCAGGCGGTGCTGGATCTGCCGCGAATTGCCAACCTGAACGGCCCGACCGAGCTGGAGGACCGCGGCGAGGTTGCGCCCCTTGCCGAACGCTTGCGCGGGCTGGGGCATCAAGTACAAGTCCGCCGGCATGAAGGCGGCCTGACCGCGATTCGCCGATCCGGCGATGGCTGGCAGGGCGGCGCCGATCCACGGCGCGACGGGGTCGCCAGAGGAGACTGATTTGGCCGGGAAACTGCCCAGCGTGTTGATGCGGGCTGGCGAGGATCGCCGGGTGCGTGCCGGCCATCCCTGGGCCTTCTCCAACGAGATCCTGATGGATCCCGAAACCAAGGCACTGCCCGCCGGATCGCTGGTCATCCTGCGCGCGCCGGGCGGGGAGGCGCTCGGACTCGCCACCTTCAATCCGCACTCGCTGATCGCGGCTCGACTCCTGACCGGCAATCCCGAAGCGGTGGTGGATGCGCTGTTCTTCGGGCGCCGCTTTGCCCGCGCCATGGCCTTGCGCGACCGGCTGATCGGCGTGCCGTACTACCGGCTGATCCATGCCGAAGCCGATGGCCTGCCCGGCATGATCGTCGACCGCTTCGGCGATGCCCTCGTGGTGCAGCTCAATAGCGCCGGCATGAACAGCCTGGCGCCGGTCATTCTCGAAGCGCTCGAGGCCGAACTGTCGCCGAGTACCATCGTGCTGAAGAACGACTCGCCGGTGCGCGAGCTCGAGGGCCTGGAGCGCGAGGTCACCGTCGCCAAAGGCAATGCCGAGGAACGCATCGAGCTGATCGAGAACGGCGCCAGGTTCGTGGCCGACCTGTCGGGCGGTCAGAAGACCGGCTGGTTCTATGACCAGCGCGACAATCGCCGCTTCACCGCGGGCCTGTCGAAGGATGCGAGGGTGCTCGACGTCTACAGCTACTCCGGCGGCTTCGGTGTGCTGGCGGCGAAGGAGGGCGCCCGGGAAGTGACCTGCATCGATCGGTCGGCGACGGCACTCGATGCGGCCCGGCAGGCCGCGGGGTTGAACGGCGTGGCCAAGATCGTGTCGTTTCAGAAGGCCGAGGCCTTCGAGGCGCTGGAGAAGCTGCGTGGAACGGCGGCGCGCAAGTTCGACGTCGTGATCTGCGATCCGCCGGCCTTCGTGAAGAGCCGCAAGGACCTCAAGACCGGGACTCAAGGCTATCGCAAGCTGGTGCGGCTGGCGGCACCCCTCGTGGCGCCGGGTGGCTTCTTCTTCGTCGCGTCGTGCTCGCATCTGGTCGATCCGTCGCTGTTCGGCGAACAGGTGCGACGCGGCCTGCGCGACGGCGAGCGCACCGGCCGCATCCTGCGCGCCTCGGGCGCTGCGCTCGATCATCCGGTGCATCCCGGGCTGCCGGAGACTGCCTACCTCAAGGCACTGACGCTGCAGCTCGACTAGGGATGCCCAGGCTCTCATGCTGAAACCAGGCCCGCGCAATCTGATCACCGACGTCGATGGGATCCTCGTCGGTAACGCCGAGGATCAGCGCGTGCGTTCCGGCGTCAGCGTGGTGCTGTGCGATCCGCCGGCGACCGCATCGGTCGACGTGCGCGGCGGTGCGCCGGGCACGCGCGAGACCGATCTGCTCGACCCGATGGCGCGGGTCGACCGGATAGACGCGATCTGCCTGAGCGGCGGGTCGGCTTTCGGCTTGTCGTCAGCCGACGGCGTCATGCGCTGGTTGCGCGACCAGGGCCGCGGCGTGGCGATCGGCGACATCGTGGTGCCGATCGTGCCGACGGCGATCCTGTTCGATCTGTTGAACGGCGGCGACAAGAAGTGGCAATGGCCGCCATACCGGGAGCTTGCCTACCAGGCGGCCGACACGGCCGGCACCGAGTTCGCCCTGGGCAATGCCGGCGCGGGCCTCGGCGCCAAGGCGGGCGATCTCAAGGGCGGTCTGGGCAGCGCCTCGGCGGTCGATCCCGCGAGTGGCCTGCAGGTCGGAGCCCTCGTGGCCGTCAATGCACGCGGCTACACGACGATGGGAAGCATGCCACAATTCTGGGCCTGGGCGCTGGAACAAGACGGCGAGTTCGGCGGCCTGCCGCCGCCCAGGCACGGGCTTGGCCTGCCGGTGTCGCACAATCGCGCCGACCTCAGCCACGATCCGGCCGACGCCGTGCGCAGCGATCCTCGCGCCAATACCACCATTGCGGTGGTGGCGACCAATGCGAAGCTCGACAAGGCATCGGCAAAGCGTCTGGCGGTGATGGCGCAGGATGGGTTGGCACGCTCGATCCGGCCCGTGCACACGCCGCAAGATGGCGACACGGTGTTCGCAATAGCGACGGGCCGCCACGATGTCGGCACCGATCCGCTCGCTTTGGGCGAACTCGGCACCTTGGCGGCGGATTGTCTGGCGCGTGCCGTGGCGCGCGGCGTATACAACGCCGCCTCGCTGGGCGCGGCGCGCGGCTGGCGGGACGTCTTCGGGCGCTGATAAGCTGCGCCTCCCTGTCGGAGGAAATCAACGTGACCACACTTTCTCGTCGCCGGCTTTTCGGCGTTGCGTCGGCGGTTGCTGCGGGCGTGAGCTTCGGGCCGCAGGCCTGGGCGCAGGCCAAGGACCGGCTCGTGATCGGCATGTCGCTCGAGCCGCCGGTGCTCGACCCGACCAGGAACGCTGCCGCCGCGATCCGCGAAGTGACATGCCCCAGCATCTTCGAGAGCCTGGGGCGCATCGACCGCACCGGCGCCATCGGTCCGGGCCTGGCCGAGAGCTGGACGATCTCGCCGGACGGCAAGGAGTACGTCTTCAAGCTGAGGAGCGGCGTGAAGTTCCATGACGGCGAGGCGATGGACGCTGCGGTCGTGAAGTTCACCCTCGATCGCCTGTTCGCCGCCGATTCGACCAACCCCGCCAAGTCGCTCTATGCCGACATCGAGAAAGTCGAGGCGGTCGATCCGGCGACGGTCAAGGTGACGCTGAAGTCGCCCAATTCGTACCTGCTGTACAATCTGTCGCTGGGCGATGCCGGCATCATGCACCCCAAGACCGCCGCCACGAACGACAAGAACCCGATCGGCACCGGGCCGTTCGTGTTCAAGGAGCGCAAGGAGGGCGATTCGATCACGCTCGAGAAGTCGCCGTCCTATCGCGACCCGGCGGAGATCAAGCTCAAGACCGTGATCTTCAAGGTGGTCAAGGATCCGTCGGCACAGGTCAACGCGCTGCTGGCGGGCGATGTCGACACCTTCCCGGGCTTCCAGGCACCCGAACTGGTCGAGCGGCTCAAGAAGGACGCCCGCTTCGCCGTCGTGGTCGGCACGACCGAGGGTGAGGTGATCCTGGCGACCAACAACGGCAAGAAGCCGTTCGACAATCTCAAGGTGCGCCAGGCGATGGCCCACGCGATCAATCGCGAGGAGCTGATTGCCGCTGAGTCCGGTTTCGGTACCCCGATCGGCAGTCACTTCGCGCCGCACAACAAGGCTTATGTCGACCTGACCAGGACCTATCCGTTCGACATCGCCAAGGCGAAGGCGTTGCTCGCCGAAGCCGGTTACCCGAACGGCTTCGAGGCGACCTTGAAGTTGCCGCCGGTGGGCTACGCCCAGCGCGCGGGCGAAGTGCTGGCGGCGCAAATGGGCAAGGTCGGCATCAAGCTCGCGATCACCCAGCTGCAGTGGCCGCAGTGGCTCGCCGAAGTGTTCAAGGAGCGCAACTACGATCTCACGATCGTGGCTCACACCGAGGCCAACGATCTCGATCGCTATGCACGCGATGGCTACTACTGGAACTACAACTCGCCGGAGTTCAAGGCGAAGTGGCGCGAGGTCGTGGCTGCGACCGACTTCACCAAGCGCGACGAGCTCCTGAAGGAGTGCCAGCGCATCATCGCCCGCGACGCCGTGAACGGCTATCTCTACCAGCTCGCCAAGATCGGCGTGTGGAAGAAGGACCTGGTCGGCATGTGGGAGAACTCGCCGACGCCGTCGGTCAATCTGGCCGGCGTCTACTGGAAATGAGGTCGGCCTCCCTCGTGCGGTGCGCGTACGGGGGAGGCAACTGCCCTTGATCGAATTTCTTTCCCGACGGCTGTTTGCCGCGCTGATCACCCTGATGCTGGCGACGGTGGTGGTGTTCGCCGTCGTCGAGGTGCTGCCGGGCGATCCCGCCCTGGTCATGCTCGGCACCGATGCCCGCCCCGACACGCTGGCGGCCCTGCGCGCCCAGTACGGCTTCGACCAGCCGCTGCTGACCCGCTACGTCCAGTGGATCGGCGGCCTGCTGACCTTCGATCTCGGATCCAGCCATGCCTACGGCACGTCCGTCGCGAAGTTGATCGGCGATCGGCTGCAGGTCACCCTGCCGCTCGGCGCGCTGGCGCTCGGGTGGGCGGTCATGGTCGCGGTGCCGCTCGGCGTGTTTGCGGCCTGGAAGCACGGCCGGCCGGGCGACTGGGGCGTGATGGGGTTCACCCAGATCGGCATTTCGATTCCCAATTTCTGGTTCGGCATCGTGCTGGTGCTGCTGTTCGCCGTGACCTGGCAGATCTTCCCGGCCGGCGGCTTTCCCGGCTGGAAGCAGGATGCGGCCAAGTCGGTGCTGTCGCTGATCCTGCCGGCGCTGTCCTTGTCCTTGAGCGAGATTGCGATCCTGGCGCGGGTGACGCGTTCGGCCATGCTCGACACCTTGCGCGAGGACTATGTCCGCACGGCCCGCGCCAAGGGTGCGCCCGAAAGCACGGTCCTGTTCCGGCATGCGCTGCGCAACGCGCTCATTCCCGTGACCACCGTCGCCGGTTTGATCGCGGGGTTCCTGATCGCAGGGGCGGTGATCATCGAGAGCGTCTTCCGTCTGCCCGGTGTCGGCCAGCTCGTCTACGACTCGATCAACAATCGCGACCTGGTCGTTATCAAGAACGTGGTCGTCCTGTTCACCATCCTGGTTCTGGTCGTGAACTTGCTGGTCGATCTCGCCTACGCGCTGCTCGATCCGCGGCCCAGGGCAGGGGCGTGAGCGCCGGTCTCATGAGCACCTTCGTCTCCCGCGCCCGCCGCCACGTCGGCTTCCAGATCGGCGCCGTGCTGCTGGCGCTGTTCGTCGGCACGGCCCTGCTGTCGGTCGTCTGGACGCCCTATGCGGTCGACGAACTGCAGATGCGCTTCAAGCTCCTGCCGTCGTCGCCGGCGCACTGGCTGGGCACCGACCATCTGGGCCGGGATGTGTTGTCGCGCATCATGGTCGGGGCGCAGACTTCGATCACGGTCGGGTTGATCGCCGTCGTGCTCGGCATGTCGGTCGGGGTGGCGCTCGGCGCCTGGGCGGCGGCGCGCGGCGGCTGGGTCGACGAGGCGCTGTCGCGCACATCGGATCTCATCTTCGCCTTTCCGGCCGTGCTGATCGCGATCCTGATCACTTCGGTGCTGGGAGCCAGCGCCCAGAACGCGATCCTGGCGATCGCCATCTTCAACGTCCCGGTGTTCGCCCGGGTGACGCGCGGTGCAGCACTTGCGATGTGGGGCCGCGATTTCATCCGGGCCGCCATTGCCATGGGCCGCGGCCCGCTCGGCATCACCCTGCGTCACGTCCTGCCCAACATCCTGAGCGTGCTGATCGTGCAGGCGACCATCCAGTTCGCCGTCGCGATCCTCGCCGAGGCCGGTCTGTCCTATCTCGGGCTGGGGGCTCAGCCGCCGGTCCCGTCGTGGGGACGCATGTTGCGCGACGCCCAGACCTACATCTTCCAGGCGCCCGAACTCGCGGTCTGGCCCGGGCTCGCCATCGCCCTGGCGGTGCTGGGCCTCAATATGCTGGGCGACGGTCTGCGCGATCTGCTCGACCCGCGCCTGCGGCTGATGCGGGTGGGCTAGCCCACCGGCGGGCTCCCGGCCGTCAGGCGCTGACGCCGGTGCCGGTTCGGGCGGCGAACTCGGTGTCCTTTTTGGGGATCAGATCGTAAGGCAGCGCGAAGCCCGCCATCGCCATCAGCCGCTCGCGCCAAGCCTGTGCGTTGGGGCGCGTGTCGAGCGACATGCCGCCCTCGGCCATGAACACCAGGCGGCCGAAGCAGCCGATGTCGGCGATGGTGCAGCGATCGCCGACCAGCCATTGCCGCCCGGCCAGGCTCTTGTCGATGAAGTCGAGCGCGGCCTCGGCGCCCGGCCTGAAATAGTCGACGATCTGGCGATCGACATCGGGCCGGAAGCGCGCGAAGTGACGGACGCGCGCCACGTTGGTGATGGCATCGTTTTCCCAGGACAGCCACTCGCGGGCACGCCAGCGCTCCTGCTCGGTGGTCCCCTCGAAATTTCCGGTGGTCCGCGCGAGATAGTCGAGAATCACATTCGACATCACCAGGGTGAGGCCGCGATGCTGCAGCACCGGCACCTGTCCATAGCGATTGATCGCCAGATGGGCTGCCTGCTTCTGTACGCCGTTCTTGAGATTCACCGTGCGGAAGGAAAAGGGCAGGCCGGCCAGCGCCAGGAACAGCATCGGCTTGTAGCTCGAGCTGGAAGTGAAGCTGCCGTGCAGTACCAGCCGGTCGTCGGTCATCCTGACTTTTCTCCTATCGTGCTATCTTGCCGTGCATCCTGAGCCAGAGGAACCGCATGCCTGCCATGTCCCGTTGCTGCGCCACCGTAGCCGTTGCCATTCCGATCGGCAGGACCGCAAGCTCGATCGTCGCCGCAGCTGCCGATGTGCCGGCCAGCGCCGGGACTCCGGATCGGACCTGATGGCCATGGCGGACGAGAGCTACGTTGTCGTGCTCGGCGACCGTCGCTATGCCGTTCACCGTCACTGGGCGCGTCTGCCGGCTGGCGAAAGCTTCGGATTCATCTCCGACGTGATGGTCGATCGAAGGGGCCGGGTGCACGTCGCCCAGCGTGGCACCGACCGGCCGGTCCTGGTATTCGATCAAGGTGGCAGGCTTGAAGGCACGTGGGGCGAGGGCCAGCTTGCGGAGCCGCACTACATCAATCTGGCGCCTGATGGATCCATCCTGGTAGCCGATCGCGACGCGCATCAGATCCTGCGATTCGACGACAACGGCCGGCCACTGCAGGCACTCGGCAATCGGCATTGGCCCTCGCTTGCAGCACCCTTCAATCATCCGACCGCAGCAGCCCAGGCGAGTGACGGCGAGATCTACGTCGCCGACGGCTATGGCAATTCCAACGTCCATCGCTTTGCTGCCGACGGCACGCTGATTGCAAGCTGGGGAGCACCGGGCCGCGGTCCGGGAGCCTTCACCACGCCGCACGCCATCGCCATCGATCGGGCAGGCCGCGTTCTGGTCGGAGATCGCGAGAACAACCGGGTGCAACTGTTCGACCGGACCGGAGCGTTTCTTGGCGAATGGACCGATTTCTATCATCCGATGCAGATCTGGATCGACGACCGCGACATGGTGTTCGTGACCGACCAGATTCCGCGGATCAGTCTGCTGTCGCCCGATGGCTGGCTGGTTGGGCGCTGTCGTGGCGCCATCAACGGTGCGCACGGACTGTCCGGCGATGCGGCCGGCAATCTGTACATGGCCGAGTTGCCGCCGCAGGAGATCACCAAGCTCGAGCGATTGAATTGAGGAGGTCCGGAGAATGGACAAGACATTGATGGAGGCGCTGGCCCGCAGGGCCGGCCTGCAGAAGGCACTGGCGGAGTTTCCCGAAGACGTCGCTGCAGCCGCAGCGCAGGCCGAGAACATCGCCGATCGCATCAAGACACCGGCCGACCCGCGCGCCGAGCCGTGGCCTCCGATGAAGGCCGGAGAAGGCCTGTGAACGGCGAACGTCCCTCCGACCTCCACTGGCTGTCGGCCAGCGAGGCTGCGACCGCGATCGCCCGCAAGCAGGTCTCGCCGGTCGAGCTCACGCAGGCGCTGCTGGCGCGCATCGAACGGCTGGAACCCCGCCTCAATGCCTTCATCAAGGTCGACGGCGATGCGGCCCTCGCGGCGGCACAGGCGGCCGAGACCGAGATCGCGGCCGGCCGCCGGCGCGGGCCACTGCACGGCGTGCCGGTCGGCATCAAGGACATCATCGACGTCGCAGGCCTCGACACGACGTGCCATTCCAAGGTCCTGGAGGGCAATCGCGCCACCGAAGACGCGGTCTGCGTCACCCGGCTGCGGGCGGCCGGCGCCATCGTGCTGGGCAAATTGTCGACGCACGAGTTCGCCATCGGCGGGCCGAGCTTCGATCTGCCGTGGCCACCGGCGCGCAATCCGTGGAACGTCAATCACCATCCCGGCGGATCGTCGTCCGGCTCCGGTTCCGGCGTCTCGGCGGGCCTGTTTCCGATGGCGCTGGGCACGGACACCGGCGGCAGCGTGCGCAATCCGGCAAGCTGCTGCGGCATCGTCGGTCTCAAGCCGACCTACGGGCTGGTGTCGCGGCGCGGCGTCTATCCGCTGTCCTTCACCCTCGATCATGTCGGCCCGATGACCCGCACCGTCGAGGACAATGCGCTGATGCTCGAGGCGATTGCAGGTCACGACCCGCTCGATCCCGGAAGTGCCGCGGCGCGGCCCGGCAGATATGCCGCCAGGCTCGAGCGCGGCGTGCGCGACCTGCGCATCGGCTTCGTGCGTCACTTCCACGAGACCGACACGCCGGCCGATCCCGAAGTTACCGCTGCGCTTCAGCATGTGGCGCGTGCCCTGCAGATGCTGGGCGCCGAGGTGCACGACGTCACCCTGCCGTCGCTCGGCGAATTCGCCGCGGTGAACCGCATCATCCTGCAGGCCGAGGCCTGGTCGGTGCATGCGAAGTGGCTGCGCGAGCAGCCGGGCAATTACGGCCAGTTGGCGCGGCGTCGGTTGATGGCCGGTGCCTTCTATGGTGCGGGCGACTACGTCCACGCCCAGCGCCGGCGCAAGGAGATGATCGCCGAGGTCGAGGCGGTTTTGCGCGACTTCGATGTGCTTCTGTGTGCCAGCTCGATGGATCCGGCCTGCCGCATCGACGATCCGGTGGAGGTCGATCGCACCTATCCGCGTCAGGCCCGCACGCCGTTCAACACCACGGGACATCCGGCGCTCGCCATGATGTCGGGTCTGTCGAAAGGCGGGCTGCCGCTCTCCGTGCAGTTCGTCGGACGCTATTTCGACGAGGCAACGCTGTTCCAGGTGGCACGGGCTTGGGAGAAATCCGCGGGCATGGACAAGAAGCGGCCGCCGATCGGGTGATCCGAAAGGGGCGAACGATCGCGAAGACCTTGACGACCGCGGCTTCCGGCCAGAGCGCGATGCCCGGTCTCACGAGCTCGTGGCTCGGGCGGCGGAATCTCAGGTGACGGCGCCCGGGTCAGCGAATCTATCAATCGAATTAACTCTTCTCGCGCAGGCCACCTTGCCGGGGGCGGGAGCAGGGGCAAGATTGTACCCATGAGCAAGAAGCAACTGCGGCTGGGCGCCTTCATGCGGCCGGTCAGCATCCATACCGCGGCCTGGCGCTATCCCGGCGGCACGCCGGACGCCAATTTCAATCTCAAGGCGCTGATTTCCTACGCGCAGACCCTGGAACGCGGCAAGTTCGACGCCTTCTTCATGGCCGATCACCTGGCCGTGTTGAACATGCCGATGGAGGCATTGAAGCGCTCGGCGACCGTGACGTCGTTCGATCCGCTGACGCTGCTGCCGGCCCTGGCGCAGCATACGAGTCACCTCGGCCTGATCGCCACGGCCTCGACCACCTTCGAGCCGCCCTACACGATCGCCCGCCGCTTCGCCTCGCTCGACCATATTTCCGAGGGTCGCGCCGGCTGGAACATCGTGACCACCTCCAATCCCGATGCCGCGCAGAATTTCGGCATGGACGACCAGATGGAGCACGACGAGCGTTATGCGCGCGCGCGCGAGTTCTACGACGTCGTGACCGGGCTGTGGGATTCGTGGGCCGACGACGCCTTCGTGCGGGACGTCGAGAGTGGCATCTATTTCGATCCGGCCAAGCTGCATGTCCTCGACCACAAGGGCAAATACCTGAAGGTGCGCGGGCCGTTGAATATCGCCCGGCCGGTTCAGGGCTGGCCGGTGATCGTCCAGGCCGGTGCCTCCGATGCCGGTCGCCAGCTTGCCGCCGAGACGGCGGAGATGGTGTTCGCCGCCGGCGGTCCGATCGTGGGCGCGCGCGAATTCTACAAGGACGTGAAGGACCGCGCGGCCCGGGCCGGGCGCAATCCCGATCACATCAAGATCCTGCCCGGCGCCTTCGTGGTGGTGGGGTCCTCGCTCGACGAAGCGAAGGAAAAGCGCGCCCGGCTCGACAGCCTGGTGAGCTACGACAGCGGCATCGCGGCACTCTCGATCGCCGCCGGCGTCGATGCCCGCAAGTTCGATCCCGACGGGCCATTGCCCGACCTGCCCGAGACCAACCAAAGCAAGAGCGGCCGCGAGCGGGTGATCGCGCTTGCCAAGCGCGAGGGCTTGACGGTGCGCCAGATCGCGGGCCGTCTCGGCGGATATGGCGGGCTGGGCATGCTCGGCACGCCGGCGATGATTGCCGACCAGATGGAGGAGTGGCTGACAACGAATGCCTGCGACGGCTTCAACGTCATGTTCCCCTATCTGCCGGGGGGCCTCGACGATTTCGTCAATCTGGTCGTCCCCGAACTGCAGCGGCGCGGTCTGTTTCGTACCGAGTATGAAGGCAGGACGTTGCGCGAGAATCTCGGATTGCCGAGACCGGAAAATCGCTTCTTCGCGGTGAAGGCCAAGGCCGCCGAGTAGCGGCCGGTGCACGCATTGTCCGAGGGGAGGCCGGCAGGCTAATTTCCGGCCATGTCATTCGAGGTTGCGATCATGGGCGCCGCCGACGTCGTACGTGCGGCGGACTGGGCGGCGGCAGAAGGCTGGAATCCCGGCCTGAGCGACGCCGTCGCCTTCCAGGCCGCCGATCCCACAGGCTTTCTGGTCGGCAGGCTGGATGGCGAGCCGGTGGGTTGCATCTCGGTCGTGCGCTACGGCCAGGCCTTCGGATTCCTCGGCTTTTACATCATGACGCCCAAGGCGCGCGGCAAGGGCTACGGGATTCGGATCTGGCAGGCGGGCATGAAGCATCTTGCCGGCCGTATGGTCGGGCTCGATGGCGTGCCGGCCCAGCAGGACAACTACCGCAAATCGGGCTTTCGGCTGGCCTGGCGCAATGTTCGCTATCAGGGGGTCCCCCGTGGCGGCGGCACTGTCACGTCTGGTTCCGGCCTCACCCTGGTCGACGCACGGTCCCTCCCGTTCGACCGGCTGGCAGCCTATGACCGTCGCTTCTTCCGCGAACACCGCGACGCGTTTCTCGCGCTGTGGATCTCGCTGCCCGGCCATGTCTCGCTGGCGGCGCTGCGCGACGGCGCCCTGCAGGGCTTCGGCGTCCTTCGGCCCTGCCGCGACGGCTTCAAGATCGGTCCGCTCTACGCCGCCGATCCCGCCGTCGCGACGGCCCTTGCCACGGCGCTGGCGGGCCATGCCGGCGGCAAGCCGGTCGCGCTCGACGTGCCGGAGCCGAACGGCTCGGCTGTGGCGTTGGCCCGGGCGATGGGACTGACGCCGGTCTTCGAGACGGCGCGCATGTACACCGGACCCGATCCGGAAATCGATCGGGCGGGGCTCTACGGCATCACGACGTTCGAACTGGGCTAGCCTGTCTGTTGATCGGGGGCTGGCTTGCCGGGAACGAGGGCGAGCCAGAGGGCGAGCACGGTCGAGGCGATGGCGACGCCCTGCAGCAACGACAAAGGTTCGTGCAGGATCGCGATGCCGCTCACGATCGCCACGATCGGGATCGCGATCGAGGACAGGGCCGCGATCTGCTCCGGCAGGAGCTTGACCAGCGCGAACCAGGTGGCCGTGCCGAGTGCCATCGGCACGCAGCCGGTATAGAGCGTGGCCGTCAGCGCCGCCGCCGAGGGCCAGCGCGTCGGCAGTCCGTCGATCACGAGCGCGCCCGCGACCACCGGAAAGAAGCTGATCACGACCTGCCAGAAGGTGAGTGACAGGCCCATGCCGGGCCAGGTCGTGCGTTTGACGATGAACGTACCGATCGCCCAGCAGAAGCCGGCGCACAGTCCCCAGAACAGGCCCCACGGTGCATTGGCGTAGCTCTTGAAGTTCGGCACCATCAACGCGGCGACCGCCGCGGCGCCGATCAGGATCGCGATCAGCAGCCGGCCGGTCAGCTTCTGGCGGAAGACCACCCAGCCGATCAGCGCCACCCAGAGCGGCATGGTGTAGGACAGAACCGAGGCGTGGCCCGACGGGATGTAGAGCACGGCCAGCGACGTGGCGATGTTCCACACGAAGAGGTTCATCGCCGAAGCGGCGATCAGGCTGGGCCAGCGTCCTTTGGGCACCGCGAAGCTCTCGCCGCGCAACGTCAGGATCACCGCGAGCACGATCGTCGCCGCTGCCAGTACGATGCTCCGGAACGTCAGTACCGGCAGTTCGGCGAGCGCGATGCTGAACAGCGGCCAGTTGGTGCCCCACACGAGAGTGAGCGCGGCCAGCAGCGCCAGCACCTTGGGCGACACGCGAGTCATGATGCAACGGGCTTGGGTTCAGGCCTGGTGGGGCTGTGGGGCCTGCAGGTAGCAGCCGTCGATGCGCCAGCGGCCGTCGGGCATGCGCCGCATCGGGTAGAAGGCCGTGACCGGACGGCCGTCGGGACCGATCACCCGCACCTTCTGCGTCGGCTGGCCGTTCAGCTCCACGATCTCCTCGAAGTCGAACACGCGGGGACGATAGACCGGCTGATAACCCTGGCGGACCATATCCATGAAGATCTCGGAGGTGCCGAACAGGCGCTGGATCTCCGGCGAGGCATAGCCGAAGGCGGCATCGCCGTCGTCACGTCGGAACGCGTCGACCTGTTCCTGGATGATCTGCTGGATGGCCTCACGGTCCGCCGGCGAGACGTCGCTCTGCTGGGCGCGCGTCGGCGCGGCGCAGCAGAACAGCAGACAGGCAAGCGCCAGAAAGCGAAAGGCCATGCGGCGACTTTACGCCCATGGCCTTTTCGAAGCGACTATTCGCCGGCGAAGATCAGCGTTGCGCGGCGCCGAGCAGGACAGGAGCCGCATCGGCAGGCGTCTGCGACGGCGCCATCACGACCCGGCGCGGCATGGGCTGCGGCGCGCCGTAGCCGCGCTGCAGCGCGGGAT
The DNA here is from genome assembly GCA_963923875.1 of uncultured Alphaproteobacteria bacterium. Classification (GTDB taxonomy): domain Bacteria; phylum Pseudomonadota; class Alphaproteobacteria; order Reyranellales; family Reyranellaceae; genus Reyranella. Next base: position 2,660 of record CAWUOG010000031.1, on the reverse strand, counting down.
TGCCGAGACGGCCGACATTGATGCCATAGGAGAGTGCGGCGAGGTTCGAGCGCTCGCGCGCGAGGAAACCGTTCTGGCGCGAGATCTCGGCGTTCAGGTCACCGATCAGGCGGTCGACATCCTGGATCGAGCGGCTGGTCTCGCTCTCGATGCTGCGCAACTGGCGATGGTCTTCTTCGACCGCACCGCCGACCGAGTAGGTGGCGCGCACGTTGTCGACCAGATAACCCGCGACCGAGGCCTGGGTCGTGACCTGGCTGGCCAGCGAATTGAGCGTGCCGACGGCCAGCGTGATGGCGTCGAGCTTGGCCTGCGCATCGTTCCACTGCGCCACCAGTTCGGGATTGCCCGGCGTCGTGCCGGCCTGCAGACGAGAGGTCACGGTATTCACATGGCTCGAATACGAGCTGGTGTCGGACGCGATCTGGCTGCGCGTACTGGCGAGCAGTTCCTGCTGGCGCGAGATGCCGCCCGCCAGCGCCTGCTGATCGGCACGCAACTGCACGATCCGCTGCTTGACGGTCTGAGTGCCGGTCTGGCTCACCGCGGGATTGCCTGCCGGGCCGCCGGAAGGCTGCCCGAATGGCCCTCCCTGTTCGCATCCGCTCAGAACGATTGCCGCCAGCAACAGGGCGGCAGATCGTCGGACTCTTAGCGCCATCATTGGCCTCGAAACTGCCCTGGCCTCATTGGGCGCCCCCGAACTGGCCCGCCGGAGCATTCCGGCCAACCAAAAACAGGGGCACCGATCCCCAAATACTCTTAAAGGCCATGCTACTTGAAAGCCGCTCAAATCGAAAGCGGTGATTTCCAAAGGAAAAGAGCCACTTGGCAGCTGTTTTGCAGGAAAGTTGCGGGGCCTTCAGGGCTTGGCTTGCCAGGCTTGGCCATCTTCATTAGAGAAGCGGCTCTCGCGCCCGTAGCTCAACTGGATAGAGCATCTGACTACGGATCAGAAGGTTAGGAGTTCGAATCTCTTCGGGCGCGCCACTTTCTCCCACCGTTACGTTCTCCCATCGTTAGTTGAACGAGACGCCCGCGGCCGCCAGCAGCGTTCTGGCTGCCGTTCCCGCGGCGCGCGCAACGGTCGGGTCGCGCCGCACCAGGGCGGCGGCAATCGCGCCATCGACCAGCAGCATCAGCTGCAGCGACAGACCCTCGGGATCGGCCACCTGGGCCCGCTTCAGCAGCTCGCGGAACCATTGCCGGCGCATTTCCTTGAAGGCGAGGGCGATCTCGTTGGCGGCATGCCGGGGGTCCTTGAGCTCCGCCACCGCGTTGACGAAGGCACAGCCCCGGAACCCGTCCGAGCCGAACGCCCGCTCCAGACGCTCGAAATCGTCGAGAATTTGCCGGCCCGGCGGCTTGGTCGAGGTCGGCACGAGCCGCAGGCGCCGCTGCAGGTAGGCCACCATCAGCGCGTCCTTGGACGGAAAATGGTTGTAGAGCGTGCGCTTGCTGATGCCGATCTCGGCCGCGATCGTGTCGACGCCGACCGCGCGCAGGCCCTGCCCATAGAACAGCCGGTCGGCCGTCTCGAGGATGCGTTCGGGCATCGACCGCCGGGGAGGCGCGGTAGAATTCGACAGGCGAGGCAAAGTACACCGACTTGTATACATCTGTGGTCTACGGATGAAAGGTAATACACAGATCTGTGTAGTGCCAGCCTCCCCTCCAATCCTGGTCGCAATCGCCTTTGCCATGGCGCTCGCCTCGCATGCCGTGCCGCCCAGTGTGCGATGCGTTCTCGGCATCGTGACGGCCGCGTATCGACCGGGCATCGGGCGCCCGATAGAGTGACGCCATGCGCGTCATTCTGATCACCGGTGCTTCGTCGGGCATCGGTGCCGCTGCGGCCCGACTGCTGGCCGCTCCCGATACCGCTCTTGCCCTGCATGCTCGCAAGAATCGCGAAGGCCTCGAGAAAGTCGCTAAGGCCGCACAGGGTGCGGGTGCGCAGACGCACATCGTCGAAGGCGATCTGGCTGCGCCGGGCACGCCGCAGCGGCTGATCGAAGAGACGGCGCGTAAATTCGGCCGCTTCGACGTATTGATCGCCAATGCAGGCTTCGCCGATCGCCGCCTGGTCGGCGAGATCGACCGTGCCGGCTGGGATGCGAGCCTCGCCACCATGACCACGGCCTTCTTCGAGATGGTGACCGCGGCCAAGCCGTGGCTGATCAAGTCCGGGCGCGAAGGGCGGGTGATCGCCGTGTCGTCCTTCGTGGCCCACGCCTTTGCCCGCGGCATCATGAGCTTTCCGGCATCGGCGGCGGCCAAGGCCGGCGTCGAGGCGCTGTCGAAAGCGCTGGCGGCCGATCTCGCGCCGTCGGGTGTCACGGTGAATTGCGTGGCGCCGGGCTTCATCGAAAAGGATGCCGGCACGCACGCCGCGGTGCCGCGCGAGCGCATGGAGAAGGTGAGCGAATCGATCCCGATGCGCCGCTATGGCACGCCGGCCGAAGTGGCGGCGGTGGTCGCCTTCCTGGCCTCGGGTGCGGCGAGCTACGTCACCGGCCAGACCATCCACGTGAACGGCGGGCTTACGCTCTAGAACTCCCTCGCCCCGAAAAGCAAACGGCGGGACACCAGGTCCCGCCGTTGCGTGTAGTCCCGCGGAGCGCGGAGACTAGAGATGCTTCAGGACGTTCTCGGCCGTC
>CAWUOG010000030.1:0-16985 GCA_963923875.1 uncultured Alphaproteobacteria bacterium | reverse complement strand
ATCGCGTCTGAAGGTCTCGATCGCTATCCCGAGCGCGCCCACGACGTGCTGCGCAGCGTCAAGGGACGGGTGCCGCTGAAGCGCCATGGCACCGAGTCGGAGATCGCCGCGGCCATCGTCTATCTGCTGAGCGACGCGGCAGCCTACGTCACGGGAATCGCGCTGCGAGTCGATGGCGGGCTGCACAACAACGCGCGGTCGTCATTCTACGCCGTGCCCGACCACGACAAGTCGAAGCCGTTCAACGGCTTTCCGCTCTATCGGCCACCCAGGGTGCTGGAATAGACTGCTTTTTCCATCGAAGGAGGAATTCATGCGTATCGGCCGTCTTCTCGCCGTGCTTTCAGCCGGTGTCGCCGCGTCGCTTTCCGTTCAAGTCCAGACGGCACAAGCCCAGACGGCCAAGGCCGCGCTGAAGGATCAGGCCGGCAAAGATGTTGGCACTGTGCAGCTCGTCGAGACTCCCCATGGCGTGCTGCTGAAGCTTGCCCTCAAGGGCGCGGTGCCGGGGGAGCATGCTTTCCACGTCCACGCCGTCGGCAAGTGCGAGCCGCCCTTCACCAGTGCGGGCGGTCATTTCAATCCGGCCGGCAAGAAGCACGGTCTCGCGGTGGCTGAGGGCGCCCATGCCGGCGACATGCCCAACCTGCACATACCGGCGAGCGGCGAGCTGATGATCGAGATCCTCAACGGCGGCGTGACCCTGGCCAAGGGCAAGCCCAACTCGGTGTTCGACACCGACGGATCTGCGATCGTGATCCATGCCGGCGTCGACGACTACAAGAGCGACCCGACGGGCAATGCCGGCGATCGCATCGCCTGCGGCGTGATCGTCGAGTAGGGGCGCGGCCGGCGGCGTTCACCGGAGTGTGATCCGTCGCCGGCAATCCGGCGACCCGCCGCGGCAGTATCCGACACACCATGCGGCAGACGTCTCGTTCCACCTGGACTTGGCATTTCGACCTGCCGCCCGAGCGGTTGTGGCCGGTGCTGGCCGACACCAATCGCTTCAACGAGGCGATGGGCTTGCCGCCCTATCAACTCGAGGAGATCCCGCAGCCCAACGGCACGATCCTGCGGCGAGGCCGAGGCAAGGCGGCAGGCTTTGCCCTGGAGTGGGAAGAGAAGCCCTATGAGTGGATTCACGGCCGGCACTTCCGCCAGGCGCGCGTCTTCACCAAGGGTCCGTTTAGGCGCTTCGGTCCGGTGTTCGACATCGAGCCCGAGGGTGGCGGCAGTCGGGTGAGCTACGCCCTCGAATGGGAACCGCTCACCATCACCGGGCGGCTGTTCGGGAAGCGGCTGGCGTCGCAGGCAGGCGCGGTGGTCGAAAAGCGCATCCTGGAAGCGGTGGCGTTCGTCAAAGGCGAGCGTGAGACTTATTTCGACATCGCGCCACCCGAGTTGCCCGAAGGCGCGCGGCAACGCGCCGACGCTCTCGCCGATCTCGTCGACAAGAGCCCTTACGGCAACAGGCTTGGCCATCCCTTAGCTGAATTCGTGCTGACCGGCATGGCGACCGATGTGGCGCGCCTCAAGCCCAAGCTGTTGGCGCGCCAACTCGGCGTGGCGGAGCGGCCGGCGATCGAGGCGTGTCTGGCCGGCGTCCGGGCAGGCCTTCTGACCATGAAGTGGGACCTGCTCTGCACCAACTGCCGCGGCGCCAAGGTGAGCGTGGCCGCGCTGTCCGAGCTGCCTACCGGTGCGCATTGTCCGTCCTGCAACATCGACTACGACCGCGACTTCGAGCGCAACATCGAACTTTCCTATGCCCCGGCGCCGGCCATCCGGCCGATCGCCGAGGGCGGTTATTGTCTCTCCGGACCGATGGCGACACCGCATGTGCTGGTGCAGCAGCTGCTGGCCCCCGGCGAACGCCGCGAGGTCACGCTCGACCTGCCGCCGGGCGCCTATCGGCTGCGCACGCTCCATCCGGGTGGGCATGCCGACATCGACCATCGCGGCGGCGCCTTTCCGGGCCTGCGGGCCACCGCGGCGGGCGTCGAAGCGCTGCCGCCGTCCGCGACCGGCAAGGTCGCCTTCGTGAACGACGCGGGCTTCGAACTGGCAGTACTGATCGAGGATCGCACCTGGACGCGCGAGGCGCTGACTGCACCCGAAGTGATCACGACACAGGCTTTCCGCGATCTCTTCGCGGCCGCGACGCTCCGGCCGGGCGACGAGGCCGGAGTCAGCCAGGTGGCGCTACTCTTCTCCGATCTGCGCGGTTCGACGGCGCTCTATGAGCGGGTGGGTGACGCGCAGGCCTTCAATATCGTGCGCGAGCATTTCGCGCTGCTGGGCTCGATCGTTCGCGACAATGATGGCGGCGTGGTCAAGACCATCGGCGACGCCGTGATGGCCTCGTTCGGCGATCCCGCGCACGCCATCAGGGCGGCACTCGAGATGCAGAAGCGCATCGTCGACCACGATCTGGTACTGAAAATCGGCGTGCATGTCGGACCGAGCGTGATGGTGAGCCTGAACGACCGGCTCGACTATTTCGGGTCGACCGTGAACATGGCGGCCCGTCTGCAGGGCCAGAGCGAGGGTGGTGACATCGTGGTGTCGCGCGCCGTTGCCGACGATCCGGCGGTGAAGCCGCTCCTCGCGGCCGTCAACAGCCGCGAGGAGAGCGTCGCCTTGAAAGGGTTCGCCGCACCCGTGGAATTCGTGAGGGTGCTCCCCTAGGTGCCGAAGTGCGCGGCCAGTACGCCGGCTGCTTCGTCGTTGGCGCGGATTCCCTGCTTCAGGAAGCGGGTCAGCGAGAAGAAGCCGTGGATGGTGCCGGGGTAGTTAACGTAGGTCGTCTTGACGCCGGCCTCGATCAGCCGGTCGGCATAGGCGCGGCCCTCGTCGCGCAGCGGATCGAACCCGGCGGTCAGAACGAAGGCGGGTGGCAGCCCCTTGAAGTCCCTGGCGAGCAATGGCGACAGGCGAAGATCGGCCAGGTCCGTGCCGGCCGGCGTATAGGCCTTCCAGAACCAGTCCATCAGGTCCCGGGTCAGGAAATATCCTTCCGCGAACGATTTGCGCGAGGCGGAGTCGCGGCTGGAATCGGTCGCGGGATAGATCAGCATCTGGAAGGCGGGCGTGGCTTCGCCGGAATCCCGGCAGGTCTGGCAGATCACGGCAGCGATCATGCCGCCTGCCGAATCGCCGCCGACCGCGATGCGCGCAGTATCGACGCCGAACGCGGCGGCGTTGTCGCGGATGTGGCGGAAGCTGGCGACGCCGTCATCGGTCGAAGCGGGGAAGGGATGCTCGGGCGCCAGGCGATAGTCGACCGAGATCACCTGGCAGCGGCTCCTGTTGGCGAGCCGGCGGCAGGTCGAATCGTGCGTTTCGATGTTGCCGATCACGAAGCCGCCGCCGTGATAGTAGATCAGGGTAGGCAGTGCGCCGTCGGCGACGCCGAGAGGGCGGTAGCGGCGATAGCGGATCGCGCCGCCGGGGCCCGCGATCGTGCCGTCGACCGTGGCGGCGATTTCAGGCGGATCGGCCTCGCTGTCTTCGCTCATCTTGTCGACGGCGACCCGGCCCACGGCGTGCGGCAGGCTCGTCAGCTGCGGCCTGCCGTTCTTGACGGCCTGCTCCATCAGATCGAGCAGGAAGCGGGCTTCGGCGTCGAGCATCTCGATGGTCTCCAGTCTCACGAAAACAGATGGCGATAGGCGAAAAGGGCGGGAGCGCCGCCAGCATGCATAAAGACCACATCCTGGCCTGCCGTCCAACGTCCGGCGTGGATCGGGGCGATCGGCCCGGCAGGGCCCGCGAGGAGGGTGGCGAGGTTGCTCACCGCAGGAAGCTTCGAGCGTGCGCTGCGATGTCGGTGGCACGCTCCCAGCTCATGCAGAAGCGGCCGCCGGGGACGATCTCGATCCGGGCATGCGGACACTTCGCCTGCATCAGCGCGCGATGGCGGCCGTAGATGAAGTGCTCGCCATAGAGGAACAGCGCGGGGCATCTCACCCGGGACAGCGTTGCCAGCACATCGAAGCGCTTCAGCGCTTCCATCGCCTGCCAGCGGTCGCGGCCGATCTCGAATTGCGCGGTGTTGATGCGATCCATCCAGGATTGGCTGGGCCGCATCGGCGCGTGTTCGGGATCGTTGGCCAGCAGGTAGTCGATGGTGCGCGGCGCGGGAAAGCCGGTCGGATCGCTGGGGCGCACCTTGGCGATGTCGGCGATGTCACGCGTGGCAGAGGCGTCGTCGCCGAAATAGGGCGTGTTGACTGGTACGATCCGCGGGATGCGGTCGGGCCAGTTGGCGCCCAGCGCGATGCTGGTTGCGGCGCCCACGGCTTCACCCAGCGCAAAGGCCCGCGAGATGCCGAGTGAATCCATCACTTCGATGACGCTCCGGGCGTAGTCCTCGATCGCGGGCTGCCAGTCCACGTGGTCGGAATGACCGTGACTCGGATAGTCGATCGCCACGGCACGGAAATGCGGCCCGAGAGCCTGCAGCAGCTCGACCATCATTGCCGAACTCTGCTGATTGATATGGCTGATCATCACGGCTGGCGCCGAGACCGGCCCGCAGGCGCGCCAGTGGATGTACCCGGCGAAGGTCTTCGCCAGGCCGCGCTCGATGGGAAGGGACATTGCTACTCGAGTTTCACGTTGGCGAACTTCACGACCTCGCCCCATTTTTCGCCTTCGGCGATGAGGAATTTCGCCAGATCCTCGGTCGTGCTGCCGACGGCGACACCGCCGACGGCGGCATAGGCGTCGATCACTTCCTTGCTTTTCAGGGTGGCGATCGCGGCCTCGTAAATCTTCTGGCGCGCGGCGAGCGGTGCCTCGCCGGGTGCGATCAGGGCGTACCAGTTGTCGGAGTTCACCTTGGGCAGGCCAAGCTCGCGCATGGTCGGTACGTCGGGGAACAGCGGCGAGCGCGTGTCGGACGAGACGGCCAGCGGCTTCAACGCCCCCGACCGGATGTGCGCGATCGAGACCGTGACGTCGAGCAGGGTCGAATCGATCGTGCCGGCGACCAGATCGTTGGTCGCGGGCGCGGCGCCGCGATAGGGCACGTGCAGGATGTCGATCTTGGCCTCGTGCTTCAGGAGTTCGATGGCCAGGTGGGTAATTCCGCCGGTGCCGGCCGATCCACAGGTGATCTTGCCCGGCTTGGCCTTCGCGGCGTCGATGAAGCCCTTGAAGTCGTTGATGCCGAGCTTGCTGTTCACGACCAGGATTTCCTGCACCCGCACCATCAGGGTGACGGGCGTGATGTCGCGCGCCGGGTTGTAGGGCATCCTGGGCATCAGGTGCTGCATGATCGAGCCGGCCGAGGCACTCATCATGCCGATGACATGGGCGTCGCTGCCCGCCTTGGCGACGAAATCGACGCCGGTGACACCCGCGGCGCCGCTCTTGTTTTCGACCACGACCTGCTGGCCCAGGCGGGCCGTCATGCCCTGTGCGAGGTGTCGGCCGAACACGTCGGACGGTCCACCGGCGGGGAAGGGGATGATCAGGGTGAGCGGCTTGCTCGGAAACGGCTGCTGGGCATGTGCCGTGCCGAACGGCAGGGCGGCCATGCCCGCGATCGCGGCGCGGCGGCTGAACGACATGGGGTTCCTCCGGTTCTTGTTGACCGGAGTCTGCCGCGCCTAGAACTCGACGTCGAGTTCCTCGACCTCTTCGGGCTCGGATCTGGCGGCCGCGGTCCACTCCACCATGGCCGGGAATTTCATCATCAGGTCGCGATAGGCGGCGGATGCAGGATCGAGCTTCACGTCGTAGGTGGCAAAGCGCGTACAGACCGGTGCGTACATGGCGTCGGCGACCGTCGCCGTCTTGCCGAAGAGATAAGGCCCGCCATAGCGCTGCAGGCACTCGCGCCAGATCGCGGTGACCCGGTCGATATCGGCCTGGGCGCCGGCCCACACCTTGAAGCCTTCGTGACGCACCTTGAGGTTCATCGGCAGGGCGGACCGCAGATTGGCGAAACCCGAATGCATCTCGCCGCAAATGGCGCGGCAATGGGCACGCGCCACCGGGTCGGCGGGCAACAGGCCCGCGTCGGGCTTCAGTTCGTTCAGGTACTCTGCGATTGCAAGGGTGTCCCAGACTTTGACCGGCCCGTGCTCCAGGCAGGGCACCAGAAAGGAGGGCGACAGAAGAAGCAGTTCGGCACGGGTCGCCGGATCGTCCAGCGGTGCGACTTTCTCGTCGAAGTCCAATCCGGCCATCTTGCACAGCAGCCAGCCACGCAACGACCAAGAGGAATAGTTCTTGCTACTGACGGTGAGTGAAGCCTCGGCCATGCCTGCCGGGGATGCAATTTCCGAGCCGGTCGACGTAAATGTTGTACGCCTTCTACCAGACCGCCGCCGACTGGACGCTGCCGATGCGCACGTGGGCAGCCATCGGGGCAGCCACGACCGGACAGGGATTTTCGCTGGGCGGTGAGGCGAGTGCGGAGCGGTGGCGGGCGGCCAGCGCGCTTTGCGAGATGATGAGCCGGGCCGCGCTCAGTCACCGCCGGCCGTCCTTCGGCATCGACGAGGTCAAGTATGGCAACGGGTTCGTGCCGGTGACCGAAGAAGAGGTGCTGGCGACGCCGTTCGGTACCCTGCTGCGCTTCGCCAAGAAGGGGGCGGCGCCTCAGCCGAAGGTCCTGCTGGTGGCCCCGCTGTCCGGCCATTTCGCCACGCTGCTGCGTGACACGGTGCGGGTGCTGCTGCCCGATCACGACGTGCACATCACCGACTGGGCCAACGCGCGCGACGTCGGTGTGTGGAACGGCGGCTTCGGCTTCGACGAATATGTCGAGCATCTGATGCGCTTCCTCGAGAAGATGGGGCCGGACGCACACGTCGTGGCGGTCTGTCAGCCTTGCGTGCAGGCGCTGGCGGCGGCGGCGTTGATGGCGGAGGACGACAATCCGGCCCAGCCGCGCAGCCTCACCCTGATGGCGGGCCCGATCGATTGCCGCATCAATCCGACAACCGTGAACAAGCTCGCCACCGGCCGGCCGATCGCCTGGTTCGAGAACAACCTGATCAGCCGCGTGCCCTTGCGCTTCGCAGGCGCCATGCGCCGGGTCTATCCGGGCTTCCTGCAGCTCACGGCCTTCATGAGCATGAATGCCGAGCGCCACATCAAGGCGCAGGTCGACCTCTATCGCGCCCTGGCCAGGGGCGACCAGGCCCAGGCCGGCACGATCAAGACGTTCTATGACGAATACTTCGCCGTGCTCGACATGACCGCCGAGTTCTACCTCGAGACGGTCGAGCGGGTGTTTCAGCAGTTCCTGCTGGCCAGGGGCGAACTCGAATGGAAGGGCCGCAGGGTCAATCCCAAGGCGATCCGCCGCACCGCCCTGTTCACGGTCGAGGGCGAGCGCGACGACATCTGCGCCATCGGCCAGACCGTGGCGGCACACGATCTGTGCCCGAGCCTGCGCCCCTACCGCAAGAAGCACTATATGCAGGCCGGTGTGGGCCACTACGGCGTCTTTGCCGGCAAGCGCTGGGCCGGCCAGATCTACCCCTTGGTGCGGAATACGATTCTGGCCAACGAATAGCGGGGTCTTTTCTCGCCCGAAAACCGCAGTACATTGAGGGTCATGGCCGACTTTCCGAAGAAGACCCTCGCCGACTGGGAAAAGCTCGCAGCGAAAGAGCTGCGCGACAAGCCGCTCGAGTCCCTGAACTGGACCACGCCCGAAGGCATCGTGGTGAAGCCGCTCTATACGGCGGCCGACCTCGAGAACCTCGAGACCGCGGGCGCACTGCCCGGCTTCGCACCGTTCCTGCGCGGGCCCAAGGCCACCATGTATGCCGGCCGCCCCTGGACGGTCCGCCAGTATGCGGGCTTCTCGACCGCCGAGGAGAGCAACAAGTTCTATCGCGCCAATCTCGCGGCCGGCCAGATGGGCCTGTCGGTGGCGTTCGATCTTGCGACCCACCGCGGCTACGACAGCGACCATCCGCGGGTGGTCGGCGACGTCGGCAAGGCCGGCGTGGCGATCGACTCGGTCGAGGACATGAAAATCCTGTTCGACGGCATCCCGCTCGACAAGATGACCGTGTCGATGACCATGAACGGCGCGGTGCTGCCGGTGCTGGCGGGCTACATCGTGGCCGCCGAGGAGCAGGGCGTGCCGCAGGACAAGCTGGGCGGCACCATCCAGAACGACATCCTCAAGGAGTTCATGGTCCGGAACACCTACATCTATCCGCCCGGACCCAGCATGCGCATCGTGGCCGACATCATCGAGCACACGGCGAAGTTCATGCCGAAGTTCAATTCGATCTCCATCTCCGGCTATCACATGCAGGAGGCCGGCGCGACGCTGGTCCAGGAGCTCGCCTTCACGCTGGCCGACGGCCTCGAATACGTGCGGGCCGCCAGGGCCAAGGGTCTCGACATCGACGCCTTCGCGCCGCGGCTTTCGTTCTTCTTCTGCATCGGCATGAACTTCTTCATGGAAGTGGCGAAGATGCGTGCAGCGCGCTTCCTTTGGGCCGAGCTGATCAAGCCGTTCGATCCGAAAAAGGCGGATTCGCTGTCGCTGCGCACGCACTGCCAGACGTCGGGCGTCTCGCTCACCGAGAAGGATCCTTACAACAACGTGATCCGCACCGCCTACGAGGCGATGGCGGCGGTGCTGGGCGGCACCCAGTCGCTGCACACCAACAGCTTCGACGAGGCGATCGCGCTGCCGACGCCAACCTCTGCGCGCATTGCCCGCAACACCCAGCTCATCCTCCAGCACGAGACCGGTGTCACCAAGGTGGTCGATCCATTGGCCGGCAGCTATTACGTCGAATCGCTGACTGCCAGCCTGATCGCCGAGGCGCGCAAGCTGATCCAGGAGGTCGAGGCGCTGGGTGGCATGACCAAAGCGGTCGAGGCCGGCATGCCCAAGATGCGCATCGAGGAGGCCTCGGCCCGACGGCAGGCGCGCATCGACCGCGGCGAGGAGATCGTGGTCGGCGTCAACAAGTTCCAGCTCAAGGAAGAAGCGCCGATCGAGATCCTCGACGTCGACAACGATATGGTGCGCGAATCCCAGGTCACGCGTCTCACCAGGATCCGCAAGACCCGCGATGAAGCGAAGTGCGTCGCTGCGTTGAAGGCGCTGGGCGACGCCGCGCGCAACGGCACCGGCAATCTGCTGGCGCTCTCGATCGAGGCGACCCGGGCGCGCGCCACGGTGGGCGAGATTTCGTCGGCGCTGGAAGGCGTCTATGGGCGCTACCAGGCGACCATCCGCTCGATTTCCGGCGTCTATGCCGGCGAATGGGAGGGCGACGAGGGGCTGGCCCGCATCCGCACCGACATTTCGACCTTCGCCGAGGAAGAAGGCCGCCGGCCACGCCTGATGGTCGTGAAGATGGGCCAGGACGGCCACGATCGCGGCGCCAAGGTGATTGCCACGGCCTTCGCCGATCTCGGTTTCGACGTCGATATCGGCCCGCTTTTCCAGACGCCGGCCGAGGCCGCGCGGGCGGCGATCGAAAACGATGTCCACGTGATCGGCGTTTCGAGCCAGGCCGCGGGCCACAAGACCCTGGTGCCCCAGCTCATCGATGAACTGAAGAAGCAGGGCGGCGAGGTGATGGTCGTCGTCGGTGGCGTCATTCCGGCGCAGGACTACGATTTCCTGAAAAAGGCGGGTGTCGCGGCGATCTACGGGCCGGGGACCAACATCCCGGCCGCGGCCGCCGAGATCCTCTCCTTCCTGCGCAATCGCGACCAGAAACGCGCAGCCTGAGGCCGCGGCGGGGTCAGCGCCCCGTCGCCTTTTCCTCATCCGTCAGCGGGCGTTCGCGGAAGAACAGCATCTTGCCGCGGATGGTGCCGAAGCCGGTCTTGGCTTCGAGCCGTACGGGATAGCGGAACGGCGTATCGTCGAGGTGCGCCAGCCAGAGTTTCATCGGCGCTTCGCGCTTGCTCTCGGCCTCCTCCGGCGCGTCGTAGAACTCGCCGGCGACGCGCCTGGTATAGACCTCGCATACCAGCAGGTCGTCTTTGGCCTGGGGTATTCCGGCTTGGGCGGGCGTCTCGGAGCCGACCTTTTTCAGCAGTACGTCGATGCGGCGCTTGCCGTCGTTTGACGGCGCTGTCTGATCGCAGGCGGCGTCACCCATGAGGCCGACGCTGAGCGCCGCCGACAGGGGATCGAGCGAGCTCTTCTGCTTGTCCTCCGGGATCGCCTGTTGTGGCTGCGGCTTCCATTCCGGACTGTGGCTCTGCCGCGCCATGCCCTCCTTGTCGTATTCGGCGAGCCAGGTGCGCGTCTTGTCGCCAACCACCAGCGACAGCGAGCCAGCCGAGGGTTGAACGCCTTGCGCGGTAAAGCCGCCCCAGGCGCGATTGCGTCCTTCGTAGTGAATGGTGAGCGCCCGCAGCAGACCTTCCTTGAAGGTTCGGCTCTCGGCGGCGTAGGTCGAGCCGTTGAAGCGCACGTCGAAGTCGATGCGGAAGCCGGCAAAGCCCGCGAATGTGATCTCGTAGCCGATCTCGACCTTGCGCGCGTCCTGGGCCTGCGCCATGGCGGGTGCGGCCGCGCACAAGGCAATGGCCGCCAAGGCCCTACGAAATCTCATGAAATAGCTTTTCACGGGGACTATCGTCGATCAAGCCGGCACGATAGAAGGCCCCCATCCGTGGCGCTACCTGCGCAACGACTCCCAACCCGCGCGCCCTGACGGCCTTTCGCAATGTCGCCTCCTTCCGCCCAACGCCCGCCTGCCCTCGATCCCCGGCGGTCGCGGGAAGTGCTGGTCATTCTTGGCCGCCATTTGTGGCCAAAGGGTGAGTGGGGACTGCGTGGCCGCGTTGTCGCAGCCCTTCTGCTGCTTGTGCTGGCCAAGATCACCAATGTCTACGTACCGATCCTCTACAAGCATGCGGTCGATGCCTTCGGCGACCCGAAGATCCAGGCCGTCGCGGTACCGGTGGCACTCATCCTGGCCTATGGCGTGGCCCGCGTACTCGCCCAGGCTTTCGGCGAACTGCGCGACGCCATCTTTGCGCCGGTCTCTCAGCGGGCGATCCGCAACCTGGCCCTGGAGGTCTTCGGCCACCTGCATGCACTGAGCCTGCGCTTCCATCTCGAGCGGCAGACCGGCGGCCTCAGCCGGGTCATCGAGCGCGGCACCCAGGGCATGGAGTTCCTGATCCGCTTCATGACCTTCAACATCCTGCCCACGCTGTTCGAGATCGGTCTGGTCGGGATCATTCTCTGGAACCTCTACGACTGGCGCTTCACGGCCGTGACGCTTGCGGCGGTCGGCAGCTACATCGTGTTCTCGATCGTGCTGTCGGAATGGCGCATTGCCTTCGTGCGCCGCATGAACGACGCCGACACCGAGGCCAACGCCAAGGCAATCGACAGCCTGCTCAACTACGAGACGGTGAAGTATTTCGGCAACGAGGCACACGAGGCCGCCCGCTACGACGTCGGCCGCCGGCGCTACGAAGAAGCGGCGATCCGCTCCAGCCGTACCCTGTCGCTGCTCAACGTCGGCCAGGGTGCGATCATCGCCGCCGGCCTTGCCGCCGTCATGGTCATGGCGGGCTACGGCGTCGTCGGCGGCACGATGACGCTCGGCGACTTCGTCGCCGTCAATGCCTTCCTGATCCAGCTCTACCAGCCGCTGAACATGCTGGGCTTCGCCTATCGCGAGATCAGAAACGCCTTGGTGAGCATGGAGCGCATGTTCGGCCTGCTCGACGTTCGCGCCGAGATCGCCGACAAGCCGGGGGCGCCGGCGCTCAAGGTCGCGGGCGGCGAGATCGTGTTCGACAAGGTCGACTTCCACTACGAGAAGTCGCGGCCGATCCTGCATGAGGTGAGCTTCCGCGTGGCGCCGGGCAACACCGTTGCCATCGTGGGTTCGAGCGGCGCCGGCAAGTCGACAGTGTCGCGCATCCTCTATCGCTTCTACGACGTGGCCTTGGGCAGTGTCCGCATCGATGGCCAGGACATCCGGGACGTGACGCAAGCCAGCCTGCGCGCTGCGATCGGCGTGGTCCCGCAGGACACCGTGCTGTTCAACGACACGATCTACTACAACATCGCCTACGGCCGCCCCGGCGCCAGCCGCGAGGACGTCGAGCGCGCCGCCCACCTGGCCCGCATCCACGACTTCATCATGGCTCTGCCGCAGGGCTACGACTCGACCGTGGGCGAGCGCGGCCTGAAGTTGTCGGGCGGCGAGAAGCAGCGCGTGGCGATCGCCCGCACCATCCTGAAGGATCCGCACATCCTTCTGTTCGACGAGGCGACCAGCGCGCTGGACACTCGCACCGAGCAGGAGATCCAGCGCTCGCTGGAAGAGGTAAGCCGGGGCCGTACCACCCTCGTGATCGCCCATCGGCTCAGCACGATCATCAACGCCGACGAGATCGTGGTGCTCGATCGCGGGCGGGTCGCCGAGCGTGGCCGGCACAGCGAACTGCTGGCCCGCGACGGGCTCTACGCCGACATGTGGCGGCGTCAGCAGGAGGCGGCCGCAGCGGCCGAGCGCACCGTCGAGGAGCCGCCCGGTTTCCGGGCCGAAGGTCACCTCCGTGTCGCCGAGTAGCGCGGTATCGTCGGCAGGTACCTGGCGCACACTGGTCCCGGTTTTCGCTGCCTGTGCCGCGATCGGCCTGCAGGCCGGGGTGGCGATGCCGCTGGTGCCGCTCGCGCTGGAGCGCGAGGGTGCCGACAAGTTCACCATCGGCGTGGTGTCGGCGGCCTGGGCCGTCGGCATGCTCGCCTTCGGGACTCGCATTCCCGCGCTCGCCGCGCGCCTCGGGGCGGCACGCGCGATCGTGCTCGCCGTCGTCATCGGCTCGGCGATCACGCTCGCCTACACCGTGACGTCGGGGCCGCTCGCGTGGGGAATTCTTTCGTTCCTGCACGGCGTCGTCGGCGGCATCCCGTGGGTGGTGAGCGAAATCTGGATGAACGTGGTCGTCGAGGAGAAGCGGCGCGGCCGGGTGATGGCGATCTATGCCATCATGGTGGCGCTGGGCATGGCGCTCGGGCCGCTGGTCCTGCAGGTGGTTGGCGTCTATGGACCGATGCCGTTCGTCGCCTGCGCCGTGCTGGCGCTGCTGGTCGCCGTTCCTCTGCTGCCGTACTGGAGCAGCGCACCCCGGATCACGCACGAGCGCAACAGCGGCTACATGGCCGTGATCGCCGTGGCGCCGCTCGCCATGTTCGCGGGCTTCTCCTGCGGTCTCGGCGAGCAGGTCGCGTTCAGCTTCCTGCCGGTCTATGCGGTCGGCGCGGGGGTGCCGGCCGAACTCGGCGCGCTCTGGCTGTCGACCTTCGTGATGGGCAACGTCGTCCTGCAGTGGCCGATCGGCTGGATGGCCGATCACTTCGACCGTCGCGCCGTGCTTGCCGGCTGTACCGCGGTGAGTGCGGCGCTGATGGTCCTGCTGCCGTTCGTACCGGCGCAGTCGCACGGCGTGGTCGTCGTGATCTTGCTGTGGGGTGGCATCTCGTTCGCGATCTATCCGGTGGGCCTGGCGCTGATGGGACAGCATCTGCGTGGTGGCGACATCGCCCGCGGCAACACGGCCTTCAGCATGCTCTACATCGTGGGCGGCCTGGTCGGCCGGCCGTTGACCGGCGCGGCGATGGACCTCTTCGGCGAGCCGGGGCTTGGCTGGACGCTTGCGGGCTTCTATGCGGCGGCTGCTCTGGCGGCCTTGCTGGCCATGCGCCGTTCCGGCTGATAAGTCTGCCGGCAGAGGAAGCGAGAGAGTGAGCGATTCCCTGGTCAAGCCGCTGCTGGCAGGCGACCGCCACGCCCTGGCCCGCGCCATTACCCTGATCGAATCGACCCGCGCCGACCACCGCGAGCGCGCCGACGCGCTGCTCGCCGAGCTCCTGCCGCATACCGGGAAGTCCGTGCGGCTCGGCATCACCGGGGTGCCGGGGGTCGGCAAGTCGACCTTCATCGAGCGCTTCGGCCTGAACCTGATCGACAAGGGCCGCTCGCTCGCGGTGCTGGCGATCGATCCTTCGTCCAAGCGCGGCGGCGGTTCGATCCTGGGCGACAAGACCCGCATGGAGGAGCTGTCGCGCCGTCAGGCCGCGTTCATTCGTCCGTCGCCGGCCGGCGCCACCCTGGGCGGCGTGGCGCGACGCACCCGCGAGGCGATGCTGCTGGTCGAGGCGGCGGGCTTCGACACGGTGATCGTCGAAACCGTCGGCGTCGGCCAGTCCGAGACGGCAGTCGCCGACATGGTCGACATGTTCATCGTGCTGCTTCTGCCCGCGGGCGGCGACGACCTGCAGGGCATCAAGCGCGGCGTGATCGAGCTCGCCGACCTGATCGTGGTCAACAAGGCCGACGGCGACCTGAAGGCCACGGCCAGGCGCTCGGCCGCCGACTACCAGCACGCGTTGCGCATGCTGCGCTCGCCGACCGAAGGCTGGACGCCCGAGGTCACGACCAGCTCGGCCTTGAGCGGCGAGGGTGTGGCGGAGGTTTGGGACGTGGTCGGCCGCTTCCGTTCCGCTGTCGGCGAGCAGGGCATCGCCCGCCGCCGCGCCGAACAGGCGCGCGCCTGGATGTGGAACGAGGTCGGCGAGACCTTGCTGTCCGAGCTGCGCAAGCATCCCGAAGTCAGGCGGCTGGTCGCCGGCCTGGAGCGCGAGGTCGAAGCCGGCCACTCGACCCCCGCCGCGGCCGCCCGGCGTATGCTACAAGCCTTTTATGGCCGCTAAGTCGTTCGTCCGTCGTGCCCGACGCGCCGCCGCCCAGGCGGAGGCCAAGTCGCGTCTGCCGTTCTGGAAGCGCAAGACGCTCGCCCAGATGACCAAGCAGGAATGGGAATCGCTATGCGACGGCTGCGGCATGTGCTGCGTCAACAAGCTGGAATACGAAGGCACCGGCGAGCTCGCCCAGACCGATACCTGCTGCAAGCTGCTCGATCCCAAAACGGCGCGCTGCCGCGACTACAAGAATCGCAAGAAGATCGTGCCGGACTGCATTCAGCTCACGCCGGCCGTGGTCGCCAAGATGGACTGGCTGCCCAAGACCTGCGGCTATCGGCTGGTCCATTTCGGACAGGACCTGTTCTGGTGGCATCCGCTGATCTCGGGCGACCCCGAGACCGTCCATCAGGCCGGAATCTCGGCCCGCGGACGGGTGGTTCCGGAGGATCAGGTCGAGGACATCACCGAACGGGTGGTGGACTGGTTCGCCTGAGACCCCCAAGGTCTTGCGTTAAGTCACTGAAATAGCCCGATGATTCAGGCTATCGCGACAGCTTGACGGGCCATCGCCCGGCCCTTACAAAGCCCGCCTTCCCGCCGTTCGGCGGGTTCGTTTTTTAGCGGAAGCCGCCATGCCTCGTCGTTGCGCCCTGTCGGGCAAGTCCGTCCAGTACGGCCACAATGTGAGCCACGCGAACAACAAGTCGAAGCGCCGGTTCATGTCGAACCTGCAGGTCGCCTCGGTCCTGTCGGATGCGCTCGGCCATTCGGTGCGCCTGCGCCTCACGCCGCGCGGCATCAAGACCATCGAGCACAATGGCGGCATCGACGCCTACCTGCTCGGCACGAACGACAGCAAGCTCAGCCCCGAGATGCTGACGCTGAAGCGCCGCGTGACCTCGGCCAAGGCCAAGAAGGACGCGAAGAAGGCGGCCTAAGTCCCGCCGTCGCCATCTGCATCCAGCCCTCGGCCGCAAGCCGGGGGCTTTTTGCTGCCCGATTCCTTGCGGATCAGGGCACCAGTTCGAACAGCAGCAGGATGTTGCGCTGCATCGGATTGAAGTTGTCGTCCGACATCAGCCAAAGCAACGTCTCGCCGCGGCTGCCGCGCGTGACCGACAGGCCCTCGAGATTGTCGACGGCATAGGGCGAGGCAAGCCGCGCCAGTTCCTCGGGCTTCGCCGTGCCGCCAGGCCTGAGTTGTCCGGCCTCGAAGCGCATCACCCGGCAACGTACGCCGCGCACGACGTCGAAGGCGCGCTCGAGGGTGACGAAGGATCCGTCGGGCAGTTGGCGGATGGCGGTCGGCGCGAAGTCGGGCTCCGAGACATAGTCGAAGCGGCTCCAGCGGTACTGCCTGCCGCCAGCTGGCTGGCCGATCCAGCCGACCCGTGCGGCGGGGCCCGCCATCATGTCTTCGCTGATCGCCACGATGCGGCCATCGCCCAATACCAGCAGTGCCTCGACGCCGCCGTTCTTGGGCTGGCGACCGAAATCGTCAGGCAGGTTCAGTGCCGTGGGAACGCCGTCGAGCGTCGGGTAGCGCCAGAGGCGGTGCTCGCGTTCGAAGGAAACCAGCCACGAGCCGTCGGGCATGGCCGAGAGTCCTTCGGCGTCTCCCATCACCTTGTCCTGGATCGGCTGGCCGTCGACATCGCGCAGGGAGCCGATCCTGCCATCCGACAGGCCCGCGAGGTTGGCGTTCGCGTCGTAGTCGATGGCAGCGGTCAGCCAGCCCCCCTCGTCGGAGATCGCGGTGAGCCTGCGGCCGTCAGGGCTGACCTGCAGGTCCGACCAGCCGCCGAAATTGCGCGAGTTGGCGGTCATGGCAATGCCGCCGCGCCACCTGAGCCTGCCGATCCGGTCGGCCTGCTTGTCGTCGAGCTTGAAGGGGACCGAGGTCGAGCGAATCTGCAGCGGCAGGTCGCGCGCCCCGACGGGCGCCACAGGGGTCGTGGCGGCGCAGGCCGCGACGGCCAGGAGGCAGAGGGAGGTGAAGGAGCGGATCGCGTGACGCATGGTCCGCGATCCCCTTAGCACGTCGGACCGATCGGCGTGTCCGCGATCAGGCGGCGCGACGGCCGCCGCCCGGCTTGCCGCCGCTGGCGGGCGCCGTCGCGGCCGCCGAACGCGCGGTCCGCTTCGGGGCCTTGGAGGCGCGGGCGTCCTTGGCGTCTTCCTCGTCGAACAGCGAGGCGAGCTGCTCCATCATCGTGCCGCCCAGCTGGTCGGCGTCGACGATGGTTACGGCGCGGCGGTAGTAGCGCGTCACGTCGTGGCCGATGCCGATGGCGATCAG
>CAWUOG010000029.1:0-17044 GCA_963923875.1 uncultured Alphaproteobacteria bacterium | reverse complement strand
CTCGAAGTCATCGTCATCGACAACAACACCAAGGATCCCGCGGTGTGGCGCCCGGTGCAGGATTTCTGCGCCTCGATGGGCGAGCGCTTCAAGTTCTTCCACTTCGACGTCATGAAAGGCTTCAAGGCCGGCGCGCTCAATTACGTGCTGAGCCAGACCGCGCCGGACGCCAAGGTGATCGGTGTCATCGACAGCGACTATATGGTGCGGCCGGATTGGCTGAAGGCCGTCATCCCGTATTTCGACGATCCCAAGATCGCCTACGTGCAGGCGCCGCAGGACCATCGCGACTGGCGCGACGACCGCTTCAAGGAAATGCTCAACTGGGAATATGCCGGCTTCTTCGACATCGGCATGTGCCTGCGCAACGAGTACGACGCCATCATCCAGCACGGCACCATGACCTTGGTCCGCAAGGACCGGATGGAGGAGATGGACGGTTGGGCGACGTGGTGCATTACCGAGGACACCGAACTCGGCCTGCGCCTGATGGAGAAGGGCTACGGCGCGATGTACACGCGCGAGCGCTTCGGCCATGGCCTGACACCCGATCATTTCGCCGGCTACAAGAAGCAGCGCTTCCGCTGGGCCTACGGCGCCATGCAAATCATGAAGGCGCATGCAGGCAAGATGCTCGGCAATACGACCCAGCTCACCTTCTGGCAGAAGTACCACTTCGTCGCCGGCTGGCTGCCGTGGTTCGCCGATGCGCTGAACCTGATCTTCACCTGGGCCGGCCTCGCCTGGGCGGCCGCCGTCGTCCTGCCGCCGCTGTTCGGCCTGAAACCGGTCGGCCTGCCGCCGGCGGAGTTCATCATCCCGACCATCGGCATCTTCCTCTTCAAGCTGGTCTATTCGTTCGGCCTCTACGCCAACCGCGTCAATTGCACGTTCAGGCAGAGCGTCGGCGCATCGCTGGCGGGCCTCGCGCTCACCTACACGGTGGGCCGAGCCGTGATCTACGGCCTGGCGACCAGCCGGCTGCCCTTCATGCGCACGCCGAAGATGGACGAACGTGCCACCCTCGGCATGGCGCTGGGCATGGCGCGCGGCGAGGCGGTGCTGACCGTCCTGCTCTGGGTCGCCGCAGTCGTGCTCTGGTCCGGCGCCGGCGTGGTCGACCCGGACGCCCGGCTGTGGTCGGTCTTCATGATCGTGCAATCGCTGCCCTTCGTGGCGGCCGTGCTGGTTTCCCTGGTCAATGCGCTGGAGCAGATGCGGCACGCGCGGTCGGTCTTCGAAACTCCGACCGCCGCCCCGGTTGCCACGGTGGCGATGCAACCCGCACAATAGGCCATGCCTTCGGCCGCACCCGCCGGCACCGGTCTCTTTCTCAAGCGATGGCTGCGCCAGCCCTTCGCCATGGGCGCGGTCATGCCGAGCGGCCGGCTGCTGGCCGCGGCGATGGCCCGGGCCACCCTCGCGGCGATGGCCAACCATCCCGGACACGTCATCGAACTGGGCGCCGGGACGGGCGAGGTCACCAAGGCGCTGCTGGTGGCCGGGATCGAGCCCAAGCGGCTGGCGCTGGTCGAGCGCGATCCCGAACTCGCGCGGTTTCTGCGCGGTCATTTCCCCGGACCGAAGATCGTCGAGGGCGACGCCGCGCGCCTGACCGAGCTGCTGA
This sequence comes from uncultured Alphaproteobacteria bacterium, assembly GCA_963923875.1. Lineage (GTDB taxonomy): Bacteria > Pseudomonadota > Alphaproteobacteria > Reyranellales > Reyranellaceae > Reyranella. The sequence goes on along the minus strand of CAWUOG010000029.1, from coordinate 15,417 downwards.
AATCTCACGGCATCGAGAAGGTTTCTGCCGTTGTCTCGAGCCTGCCGCTGCTGTCGCTGCCGGCCGAGGTCGTGAACGGCATCGTGCATGGCGTGTTCGCCAGCCTGCAGGCGGGCGCTCCGCTGATCCAGTTCACCTATGGCCCCAGCCCGCCGGTGCCCAAGGCGTTGCGCGAGCGGCTCGGGCTGCAGGGCGTCGGTGGCAAGCGCATCTGGCGCAACGTGCCTCCCGCGGTCGTCTGGACCTTCACGAGGCCTGCCGGCCGGTGACGCGTTTTCGCTTCGACGACAAGTTGCGTGACTCGATCGCCGGCCACCTCGGCCGCTTCGACGTGCAGCGCCGCGCCGATCCGGGTGGGCTGAAGCGCGCCGCCGTCGCCGTCGCGGTCGTCGAGGCCGACGTGCCGGGTGAGGCGGCGTTCCTGCTGACCAAGCGCACGCCGCGGCTACGCGCCCATGGCGGGCAATGGGCGCTGCCGGGCGGGCGGGTCGATGCCGGCGAGACGATCGAGCAGACCGCGCTGCGCGAGATGCACGAGGAACTGGGCGTGCTCGCCTCCACCGACGATATCTTGGGCACGCTCGACGACTACCCGACCCGCTCGGGCTACCTGATCGCGCCGGTCGTGGTCTGGCTGTCGGACAGGGTCCAGGTGATCCCCAACCCGCAGGAAGTGGCGGCAGCCTATCGCATCAAATGCTCGGAGCTGTTCCGGCCCGACTCGCCGGAGATCGTGCCGATCCCCGAATCGGACCGCCCGATCATTCGTCTGCCGCTGCCGGTGGCGACGGTGAACGCGCCGACCGCCGCGGTGCTTTATCAGTTCAAGGAAGTGGCGCTCGCCGGCCGCGATACGCGGGTCGAGCACTACGAACAGCCGGTCTTCGCCTGGCGCTAGGCCGGCTCAGCTGCGCTGCGCGGAAAGCGCCGGCGCCGCGGCGATCCGGCGTTTCAGGAAAATCGTGGTCTCCTGTTCCATCACGTGCTCGCCGCGCTGGTTCATGGTGACCTGACGCACCCGGCAGATGCCGCGGTCGGGCCGCGATGCGGAGGCCCGCAGTTCGACGATGTCGGTGACGACCTTGATCGTGTCGCCCGGCCGCACGGGCCGCGGGAACTGCGTCTCGCCGAGGCCCGGCGAACCCAGGCTGCACGCCTTGAAGATGCCGAGTTCGAGCCACAGCCGCAGTGTGGCGCACATTGTATGGAGGCCGGAGGCGATCAGGCCGCCATACTGCCACTGCTTGGAGAACTCGGCGTCGATGTGGAACGGTTGCGGATCCCACTGCCGGGCGAATTCGACGATGCCTGCCTCGGTCATGGTCATGCCGGCGCTGACGAACCGCTCGCCGACCTTGAAATCCTCGAAATAGCGATCGCTCACGGTCGGGACTCCCTGGGGCGTTGCGTTGGTCGGAGCATGGCTATCGCCTGCGATTGTGTCCGGGGTGAGACGGCATGCTAGCGTAGCCGACATGATCCTCTACAGCCTCAAGAATGCCCCGAACCCGCGCCGCGTGCGCATCTTCCTGGCCGAGAAGAAGGCGCACGTGCCTGTCCGGGAATTCGACATGGATACGCGCGGCCATCGCGAACCGGCCTTCCTGGCGCGCAACCCGCTAGGGCTGCTGCCGGTGCTCGAAACCGATACCGGCGAGTTCATCACCGAGTCGGTCGCGATCTGCCGCTACTTCGAGGAGATGATGCCCGAGCCGCCGCTGTTCGGCCGCTCGGCGCAGGAACGCGTGCTGGTCGAGATGTGGAACCGGCGCATGGAGCACGAATTGCTGCTGCCGGTGATCGACGTGTTCGTCCACACCCACGAATTCTGGGTGGGGCGACGCCCGCAGGTGCCATCCTACGGCGATCTGCGCCGGTTGCAGGTGGTCGAGCGCATGCGCTGGCTCGACGGTGAGCTCAGAGACCGGGAATTCATCGGTATCGATCGCTACAACATCGCCGACATCACCGCGCAGGTGGCGTTGCTGACGGCGCGCGGGGCACTGAAGCTCGCGATCCCCGAGGATCACAAGAACCTGTCGCGCTGGTGGTCGGCCGTGACCAAGCGGCCGTCGGCCCGCGCCTGAACGCCCGGCCTACGAGAGCCGCAGCAGAGGCACCGCCGCAGCCGACAGCAGAATCGCGAACAACCGCAGCCCGGTGAAGGGCTCGCGCAGCCAGACGATGGCGATCACGACGGCGAAGATCGAACTGGTGTCGCGCAGCGCCGCTGCCGGCGCGATCGCGGCATGTCGGAACACCCAGAGGATCAGCAGATACGACGCCGTCGAAGCGACGGCGATCGGCAGCGCCGCCAGGGCATGCTCGCGCACCATCTTGAGCGGCTGCATCACGGCGCCGCGGTAGATCGACATGGCGAGCGCGTTGGTGAAGCCGACGGCGAAGCCGTAGGCGAGCGGCGAGCCGGCACGGCGCACGCCCTGGGCATCGCACATCACGTAGGCTGCGGCGGTGACGCCGGCGAGCCCGACCCAGAAAAATGCCGCGTGCGGGATCGCGCCGTGCGCGCCGCCGCCCGCGCCCAGCAGCAGCAGCGAGACGACGATCAGGCCGATTCCCAGCAAGCCGTAGAGGCTGATCTGTTCACCTGAAAGGACGATCGCGGCCGGTGCCACCAGCAGTACCGAGAGCGCCCGCACCACGGGATAGGCGGTGCCGAAGCCGATTAGGTCATAAGCCCGGAGCAGGGCGGTAATGGTCACCAGGTTGAGGGCCGTCGAGCCTGCGATCCAGGGCCACGATTCCTGGGCGGGGAGGCCGGTCCAGAACAGGCCGGGCAGGCCGATCAGTGCCGACAGCACCATCTGGGCGGTCATCGCCTCGCTGGGCTTGGGCTGGGCCTTCACCGCGGCATTCCAGCCGGCGTGAAGCAGGGCGCTCAGCAGGGCGGCGGCGACGAACCAGAGATCCATGCCGCCGCGCCCGGCCCGTCAGAGGCCGATGCCGCGTAGTCCGAAGATCAGACCGACCACCAGCAGGCCGATGAACAGGGTTTCGACCACCAGCAGCATCACCGGCGCCAGGCCGATGCGGGCGAGCGCCAGCAGCGAGGTCTTCATGCCGAGGGCCGCGATGGCGAGGATGATCAGGAAAGACGAGATCTGGGTAATCGCGTCCCGGACTTCGGCAGGCACGAGGCCGAACGAATTCAGCGCCGCCAATGCCAGGAAGCCGAACAAGAACACCGGCGGCGAGGGCCGCGCGTCGCCCGCGGCCTGGCCGCTCTTCGCCACCCACCAAGCGATCCCGGTGACGGCGGGCAGCAAGAACGCCACGCGCAGCAGCTTGGTGATGATGGCGTCGCTCAGCACGGTGGGTCCCAGTGTCTGGCCCGCTCCGGCGACCTGCGCCACGTCGTGGATGGCGCCGCCCAGGAAAACGCCGGTTTCGAAGTTGGAGAAGCCCAGCGCGGTGTGCAGCGGCGGATAGACCACCATGGTGATGGTGCTGATGAAATTGACACCCATCACCGTGAAGGCGAGGTCGCGGTCGGAATTTTCGTGCTTGGGCAGCACCGCCGAGGTCGCCATCGCAGCTGCGGCACCGCAAACCCCGGTGGCGCAGCCGGTCAGGAAGCCGAAATTGCGCGACAGCCCGAACAGCCGCGCCGCCCATGCCCCGAAAACGATGGTGCAGCTGACGGCGGCGAGCGCGATCACGACCGGCAGCGCGCCGCCCTCGACCAGCTGGCCGAGCGTCAGTCGCGCGCCGAGCAGGGCCACGCCAATACGCAGCACGGTGCGGCCGGAGAATTCGATGCCGGCCTTCAGGACCGTCTTGTTCGACAGCGGCTGCATCGCCATGCCGATGGCGAGCGTGATGATCAGCGGCGGGATGAACAGGGCCTCGAAGTGCGTGAGGCCACGCTTGTCGATGAAATAGGCGAAGGCCGCGACGACCGCGCAGACGGCGGTGCCGGGCGCGACTTTGCGGAGATTGGAGGGCGCCCAGAGTCGGGCGATTTCGACGACGACCGTGCTGCTAGGCATCGAGCACAGCCACCAGCTGACCCTCGCCGATGGCCTCGCCTTCGCTGACCTTGATTTCCTTGATCGTGCCCGCCTTGGGCGAGAGCACCGGGATTTCCATCTTCATCGATTCGAGGATCATGATCTCGCCCTCGGCCTCGACCTTGTCGCCCGGCTTGGCCTGGATCTTCCAGACATTGCCCGCGATCTCCGACTTAACGTTGACGATGGCCATCCTGCAGCGCGCTCCCGAAACTTGGCTAGGAAGACTTTTCGGCCACCGCGCGGGCCAAGGCAAGGGCGGTGCTGCCCACATGCGCACCGAGCAGCCGTGCAGTGCGATTGACGTGGGAGACTATTCCGTCCTGCAACGTCGAGCGCCCGTCGCCGATCCGTGCCGAACCCGCCGCGACCGCCGCGCCGGCGATGCCGGCTCGGTCGAGCACCTCGAACCCCAGGATGCCGCCTGCGTCAGCACCCGGCCCGGCATCGTTGAAGAACACCAGCTTGGGGACGAACGGCTCGACGGCATGCCCGGAATTGAGCGCGCAGTGACTGCCGGTGGCGACGATGCCGCCACGATCGCCGGCCACGAGCAGCGAAGAAGAATCGACACAGGGGAAGCCATCTACAATGTGCCGCGTCTCGCCCATCTCGGGCGGCACCCGGTGCGGCCACGGCGCGGCGCGCAACAGATCGGCGGCCTCGCGGCAGCTCATGCCGGCCCGGACGCCGCAATGGGCCGCGAGATCGTTGGCCCGGCTGATGATGCCGCGGGCCATCATGTCGGCGCCGTCGCCGATGCGGGCGCTGGCCGTTGCCACGGCCGCCATCGCCATGCCGACCTTCTGGGCGTAGGCGAGACCGCCCACGCCTGCCTCGTCCTTGCCGATGCCGGCATCGTGATGGATGGCGGCGCGGCAGCCGAACTTGGCCGACATGTGGGCGGCATAGACCGCGCCGTGGCTGCCGCCGATCACGACTGCGCCGTCGGCCTCGGATGGCAATTTGACGACGCTGTCGTGGACGAGGACCGTGACGTTCATCGCCGCGCAGTCTATATCGCGGCAATGTCCGATAAAGTGGACAACAAGATCGCCATCCTGATCCTGCAGCATCCGCAGGAGCAGGACCGTGTCCTGGGCACGGCCCGGACCATCGTCGCAACCCTGGCGAACGCCACGCTCACGGTCGGCCTGTCGTGGCGCAATCTCGCGCATGCACTGAAGGTACCTTCAGCCGAGCCCCGGGACTGGGGCGTGCTCTATCTCGGCTCGACCCAGGCGCCCAAGGAGAAGGGGCCGCTGGTCGCCGTCGACCGCAAGGGCGAGGTGCTGGCCGATCAGGCCGCGGCGCGGGCGGGACTGAAGGGTCTGGTCGTGCTCGACGGCAACTGGTCCCAGGCCAAAGCGCTGTGGTGGCGCAACGCCTGGCTGACCAAGTTGCGCCGCTTCGTGATCGTGCCGGACGCGCCGTCGCTCTATGGCAACCTCCGCAAGGAAGCACGGCCCGACGCCGTGTCGACCCTGGAGGCCGTCGGGCTCGCGCTCGCGACGCTCGAGAACAATGCTGCGCTGCGGGAAGCACTGCTGGCGCCGTTCCGGGAAATGATCGCCAAGGCGCGGGCGGCTGGCGTTCGCGACAGCAAACGCGACCGTCGCGTGAGGCGGTAGCGTCTATATAATCCGCGCCATGCTCGACCAACCGCCGCAGGTCCCGGTAAGCCAGCGCACCAACCCCGAACGCTCCTTCAAGGAAGAGGTCCGGGCGCTGCGTCTCGGCGAAGGTGAGATTTTCCGCGGCGAGGGCATCCTTGCCGTCACCAAGGCGATCCTGCAGGCCGGCGTTGGCTATGTCGGCGGCTATCAGGGGGCGCCGGTATCACACCTGGTCGACGTGCTGGTCGAGAGTCAGGACCTGCTCGACGAACTCGGCGTCCACCTCGAAACCTGCACAAACGAATCCTCGGCGGCGGCGCTGCTCGCGGCCTCGATCAACTATCCAATCCGCGGGTGCGTCACCTGGAAGTCGATCGTCGGCACCAATGTCGCGGCCGATGCGCTGAGCAATCTTGCCTCGCCCGGTGTGATCGGCGGAGCCTTGATCGTGGTCGGCGAGGACTACGGCGAGGGCGCCTCGGTCATCCAGGAGCGCACCCAGGCTTATGCGCTGAAATCCTCGGTCTGGCTGATGGACCCGCGACCAAACCTGCCGACCATCGTCGCCTGCACCGAAAAGGCGTTCGAGCTTTCCGAGGCGACCAACACGCCGGTGATGATGGAGCTGCGCATCCGCGCCTGCCACGTCACGGGCGAGTTCAAGGCCAAGGACAACAAGCCGCCCGCAATCTCGCGCAATGCGCGGCTGGCCCAGCCGGCCCTGCACAATTACGACCGTATCTCGCACCCACCCTCGACCTACGTGCATGAGAAGATGAAGGTCGAGGTTCGCCAGCCGGCGGCCGAGCGCTTCATCGTCGAACATGGACTTAACGAATTTTTCCCGGGCGAGCGTTCCGATCTCGGCATAATCGTTCAGGGCGGCATCACCAATGTGCTGATGCGCGGCCTCGACCGGCTCGAGGTCGACGGCAAGATCCCGACGCTCGTTCTCAACGTCACGCACCCGCTGGTACCCGACCAGATCGCCGACTTCTGCAAGGGCAAGCGCGCCGTGCTGATCGTCGAGGAAGGTGCGCCCGACTACATCGAGCAGGCAATCCACGCCCTCCTCCGCAAGCGCGACATCGGTACCAAGCTCTACGGCAAGGGCATGCTGCCGATGGCCGGCGAATACACGGCCGAGGTCGTGACCGAGGGCCTGCTGAAGTTCTTCGCCCAGTCGGCCAATGACATCGACCTCAGCAAGCCGCGCGAGCGCTTCGAGGCGGCCCGCGCCGGTCGTGCCGAAGCCCAGAAGATTCTGGGTGGCCCGCTGCCGCTCAGGCCTCCGGGCTTCTGCGTCGGGTGCCCCGAGCGGCCGGTTTTCTCGGCGATCAAGTTGCTCGAACGCGAAGTGGGCAAAGTCCATATCTCGAGCGACATCGGCTGCCATTCCTTCGCGACCCTGGCGCCGTTCAATCTCGGCAACTCGATCCTGGGATTCGGCATGTCGCTCGCGGCGGCGGGGGCGGTGGCGCCGGTGATGCAGAAGCGGACCATCTCCGTGATGGGCGACGGCGGCTTCTGGCACAACGGCTTGCTGTCGGGCGTCGCGTCGTCGATGTTCAATCGCGGCGATCGCGTGCTGGTCATCATGCAGAACGGCTACACGTCGGCGACCGGTGCGCAATTCATTCCCAACACGTCCGGCAACCGCCGCGACGGCGAGACCACGTCCGACATCGCCTCGACGCTCAAGGCAATGGGCGTGAAGTGGCTGCGCACGATCCGTACCTACAATGTCGGCACGATGCTCACGACATTGCGCGAAGCGATGAGCACCGACGACAAGGGCCTCAAGGTGATCGTGGCCGACGGTGAGTGCCAACTTGCGCGCCAGCGTCGTATCCGGCCGGAGCTCGCCAAGCAGCTCAAGGCGGGCGAGAGGGTCGTGCGCACGCGTTTCGGCGTCGACGACGAAGTCTGCACCGGCGATCACTCCTGCATTCGACTGTCGGGGTGCCCGTCGCTGGTCGTGAAACCCAGCCCCGATCCGCTGCGTACCGATCCTGTGGCGCACGTGAACAACGGCTGCGTCGGCTGCGGCTTGTGCGGCGAGGTGGCGGATGCGGCGGTGCTGTGTCCGTCCTTCTACAAGGCCGACATCGTACAGAACGCCACCTGGTGGGACCGCCTGGTATGGCGCATCCGCTCGGCGGTGATTGCGAAGATGGCGCATGGCTAAAACAGTCAACATCCTGGTCGGCGCCCTGGGCGGCGACGGCGGTGGCGTGTTGTGCGATTGGATCATCTCGGCCGCGCATCATCAGGGGCTGGGTGTCCAGGCGACGCAGATTCCGGGCGTCGCCCAGCGCACCGGCGCCACGACCTACTATCTCGAAGTCTCGCCCTCGCGCGGGCCGCAGCCGGTCCTGATGGCGCTCAATCCGGCGATCGGCGAGGTCGACGTGGCGCTGGCCACCGAACTGCTCGAAGCCGGCCGCATGATCTTCAACGGCTTCGTCACGCCAGACCGCACGACGCTGATTGCCTCGACGCACCGCGTGCTGGCGATCAGCGAGCGCGCCGCGATGGGCGACGGCAGCTTCGATGTCGGCCGCCTGCTGCGCGCCGTGAAGGAACGCAGCAAGGAGCAGATCCTGTTCGACATGGATCAGGCCGCCGAGGAATCGGGCGGCGTGATCAATGCCGTGCTGCTGGGTGCGCTGGCCGGCTCGGGCAAGCTGGCGATCGCCGACAGCGCCTTCGAGGCCGCGATCCGCGAGGGCGGCAAGGCCGTCGACACCAATCTCGCGGCCTTCGCCTTCGGACGCGGCCACGCCAAGGGCGAGCTGGCGCAGACCGTGCGCGAGCACCAGAAGCGCGCCGCGGCGGCCCAGGGCGTCGAGGATCTGATCAAGCGAGCGCGGCGGGAGTTTCTGGCTGGCAGCCTCGACGTGATCGAGGAGGGCATCCGGCGCCTCGTGGCCTATCAGGGTCGCGGCTACGCCTGTCTTTATCTCGACCGGTTGAAGGGCCTGCCGCCAGAGATCGTGCGCGAGGTGGCGCGCCATCTCGCGGTGCGCATGTCGTTCGAGGACGTGATCCGCGTCGCCCAGGCCAAGACCTCGCGCGATCGACTAGAGCGGGTGCGCGCCGAAGTCCGGGCCAAGCCGAACGAGCCGCTGGAGATCACCGAGCATTTCAAGCCGGGCAATGAAGAGATCGCGGCACTGTTGCCGCCATTCGCGGCACGCTGGCTGCTGGCGCGGCGCAAGTTCAATGTTTCGATGCACGTGCGCAGCACGACCGTGCTGGGGTTCGCACGGCTGCGTCTGTTGGCCGGTCTGCGCTGGTGGAGGCCGCACACCTGGCGCTATATCGAGGAACAGGCCGAGATCGAGCGCTGGCTGCGCCAAGTGCGCGCGGCCGCGGCCCGGAGCGTCGAACTGGCGCGCGAGATCGCCGAGCTGGCCCGCCTGATCAAGGGCTATGGCGATACGGCCAGGCGTGGCATTGCCAGCTACCGGAGGATCGAGTCCGAGATCATCGAGCCCGCGCTGGCTGGGACATTGACGGCGAAAGTCGCGGTCGACGCGATCGCCAACGCCCGGGTGGCCGCGCTTGGCGACCCCGACGGCGACGCCCTGTCGAGGATGCTGGCTGCGCTTGCGTCTACCCTTGCGCCTATGCACAGGGCCGCCGAGTGAGCGACTTCTTCGAGCTGGCCCGTCGTGACGTCTTCGCCACCGGCATGGGCATCGAGCTCATCGAAGCCGTTCCTGGAAGAGCCGTGACGCGGGTGACGGTGGGCGAGCACCATCTCAACTTCAACGGCCTGGGCCATGGCGGCCTCACTTTCACCCTCGCAGATGTCGCTTTCGGCGTTGCCTGCAACAGCCACGGGCGCAAGTCGGGCGGCATCGACGTGCACATGGTCTATTCGAAGTCGGCGCAGTTGGGGGATGTCCTGACGGCGACGGCCAGCGAGATTTCGCGCTCCAGCCTGCTCTCGAGCTATCGCATCGACGTCGTCCGGCAGGACGGGACGCTGATTGCCGCCATGACCGGCACCGCCGTGATCAGTCGCAAACCCGCGAGACTCTGATGGCCTTGATGAGCGTTCATGAAATAACCGTCGAGTGGGGCGACTGCGACCCTGCCGGCATCGTCTACTATCCCTCGTATTTCAAATGGTTCGATCAGGGGACCTACCGCCTGTTCCTGAAGGCGGGCCTGCGCCGCGACGACATCACCAGCGGGCAGTGGAAAGAGGGGACACCGCTCGTTGCCGCCGAGTGCTCCTTCAAGCGCGCCTCGCAGACCGGCGAAAAACTGAAGATCGAGAGCTTCGTCGAGCGCTTCGGGCGTTCGTCGTTCACGGTTCGGCACGTATTCCGCGATCACGAGGGGCAGGTTGCGGCTGAAGGCACCGAGACGCGGATCTGGGCGCGGAAGGAAGGCGACGCGCGCTCGCTGAAGGCCATCTCCATTCCCGACGAGGTCCGGCGTCGGCTGACAGGGTAGGGGAGTGGCATGAAGCGCAGCGACGAGCGGATCCTGGTCACTCACGTCGGCAGCCTGCCGCGTGATCCGGCCCTGTCGGACCTGCTGATTCGCGACGAGCTCGGCGAGAAGATCGACCGTGCTGAACTGGCACGGCTCGGCGAAAAGGCGGTGCGTCACGTCGTCGAGCGCCAGGCCGCCTGCGGCGTCGACATCGTCAACGATGGCGAGCAGCCCCGGGTCGGCTTTCAGACCTATGTGGCCCAGCGCATGAAGGGATTCGGGGGCGAGTCGAAGCGCCCACGGCCGCGTGACTATCTCGACTTCCCGGCCTTCGCCGCCTGGATGGCCAGGCGCATGCCCCGGCGCGCCAAGGTCTCAAATGCGCCGCAGGCCGTGGCCGAGGTGGCCTACGAGGATCTCGGACCCGCGCGCGAGGAAGTGCGTCTGTTCAAGGAGGCGCTCGGCAGGCTGAGCGCGAGGCCCGCGGAAACCTTCATGACCGCGGCGTCGCCGGGCATCATCGCCACGACACTGCTCAACGCGCACTACGACTCCTACGAAGCCTATGTCTTCGCGCTGGCCCGCGAGATGCGCAAGGAATACGAACTGATCGCGCGCGACTTCATCCTGCAGATCGACGCGCCCGACCTCGCGATGGAACGCACCGTCCTGTTCGCCGACAAGAGCGTCGCGGAATTCGTGAAGATCGCCGAGATGCACGTCGCGGCGCTCAACGAGGCGCTGGCCGGCATCGCGCCGGAACGCGTGCGGCTGCATTGCTGCTGGGGCAATTACGAGGGCCCGCACGTCCACGACGTGCCGCTCACCGACATCCTGCCGGTGCTTTGTGGCGCCAGGGTGGGCGGCCTGAGCATCGAGTTCGCCAATCCCCGCCATCAGCACGAATACGCCAATCTCAAGAAGGCGGGGTTCCCTTCGCACATGCTGCTGCTGCCCGGCGTGATCGACACCTCGACGAACTACGTCGAGCACCCGGAAGTCGTCGCCAACCGCATCTGCGAGGCGGTCGACGCGATCGGCGATCGCGAGCGTGTCATTGCCTCGAGCGATTGCGGCTTCGGTACTTTCGCGGGCTCGGAGATGGTCTCCGAGGACATCGTCTGGGAAAAGCTCAAGGCCTGCCGCGCCGGCGCCGACATCGCGACGCGCCGCCTGTGGGGCCGCGCGTCCTGACGGGCGCCGGTACGCGTCCGGTTCAGGCCGCTGCCTTCAGGATATCTGCCATCTTTTCGCCGACCATGATCGACGGCGCGTTGGTGTTGCCCGACGGCATGGTGGGGAAGATCGACGCGTCGGCGACGCGCAGGCCCTCCAGCCCGTGCACCTTGAGTTTGTCGTCGACCACGGTGGTCGGCCCGGCAGGGCCCATGCGGCAGGTGCCGATCGGGTGGTAGGCGGTCTGCGAGTTGTTGCGGATCCAGTCGAGAATCTCCGCGTCGCTCTTCACCGACAGACCGGGCGAATACTCCTCGCCCCGGAACTCGTCCATCGGCGGCGCGTCGACGATGCGCCGAATCATGCGGAAGCCCTCGCTCATCGCCGCCTGGTCGATCGGATCGTGCAGGAAGTTGAAGCGGATCGCCGGATGGGCGTTGGGGTCCTTCGATCTGATGTGGATCGAGCCCAGGCTCTCGGGGCGCAACTGATAGACCGAGATCGTCATCGACGGGAAGTCCTGCAGCTTGCGCGTCTTGGGATCCTTGATCGAGTAGGGAACGATGTGCATCTGCACGTCCGGCGTCGCGAGCTCAGGGCGCGTGCGCAGGAAGGCGAGCAGCGGCGCCGAGGGCAGGCTCATGAAGCCGCCGCCGGTCGTCAGGTACTTCATCATCTGGGTGACGGCGCCGATGCCGCGCGCCATGTGATTGTAGGAAACCCTGGGGTCCTTCACCCGCCAGACGATGCGGGCATTGATGTGGTCGCGGAAGTTCTCGCCGACCGCGCGCAGCTCGTGCTTTACCTCGATCCCGTGCTGCTTCAGCAGGTCGGGCTGGCCGATGCCGGAGAGTTCCAGAATCTGCGGGCTTGCGACACCGCCGGCCGACAGGATGGTCTCGCGGGCGCGCGCCTGCACCACCCGGCCTTCCTTCTCGTACTCGACGCCGACGCACTTCCGGCCCTCGAGCAGGACGCGCAGCGTCATGGCGTTGGTCACGACATGCAGGTTGGGACGCTTCATCGCCGGTTCGATGTAACAGTGCGCCACGCTCATGCGCCGGCCCTTGTAGATCGAGGTCTGCGTCTTCACGACGCCTTCCTGGTCCTCGCTGTTGTAATCGGGGTTGAGCTTGAAGCCCGCTGCGACGGCGGCCTTGAAGATCGCGTCGTAGAGCGGGTTCTGGTCGGGTACGGTCGAGACCTTCAGCGGGCCGTCAGTACCGCGGCCGTTGCTGCCGTCGCCGTCGACGAAATTCTCCATGCGCGTGAACAACGGTGCCACGTCGCGCCAGCTCCAGCCGCGGCAGCCCATCTGGGCCCAGGTGTCGTAGTCGAGGGGCTGGCCGCGTACCCAGACCAGGCCGTTGATCGACGAGGAACCGCCGAGCAATTTACCGCGCGGCACCGGAATTTGGCGGTTGGCAGTGTTGGGTTCGGGCTCCGACTGGTAGAGCCAGTTGGCGGCCGGATTGTCGATCAGCAGGCCGAAACTCAGCGGCATGCGGGAGTAGGGATGGCTGGCCGCGCCGGCTTCCAGCAGCAGGACCTTGGCTTTTGAATTCTCGGAGAGTCGCGATGCCAGGGTGCCGCCGGCGGAACCCGCCCCCACCACGATATAGTCGTACTCGGCCATCGCCCTATGTCCTCCCCGATCGCTTATTTCCGTTCCATGCAAGCCTAGCGCAGCGCCATGCAAGGAGAAGGGGCATAATCGCTCGACAGACCGGAAATCGCATGTTCCGATTATCGCGACGCGGTCCGTGGGGGGCCGCGACCCCCGACAGCACGGTCGCTCCACCGAAATGATCAACCTCGTCCGTATCGCGCTGACCAGGCCCTATACGTTCGTGGTCGCGGCGGTCCTGATCCTGATCGTCGGGCCGCTGGCGGCGCTGCGCACGCCGGTCGACATCTTCCCCGAAATCCGCATCCCGGTGATCGCCGTCGTGTGGAGCTACACCGGCCTGCCGCCGGACGAGATGTCGGGCCGCGTTATGCTGAACTTCCAGCGCGCGCTGACCACCACCGTGAACGACATCGAGCACATCGAGGGCACGTCCTATACGGGCGTCGGAATCGTGAAGGTGTTCTTCCAGCCCGGCACCGATATCCGCACCGCCAACGCCCAGGTCACGGCGATCGCCCAGACCGTGCTGCGGCAGATGCCGCCCAACATCACGCCACCCCTGATCCTGAACTTCAATGCCTCGACGGTGCCGATCATTCAGATCGCGCTGGCCGGCAAGGGAATGACCGAGCAGGCGGTGTTCGACATTGCGATCAACACGGTGCGCACGCCCTTGGTCACGGTGCAGGGCGCCGCCATCCCGTTCCCGTTCGGCGGCAAGTTCCGCCAGATCCAGATCGACCTGGATCCCGCCGCCATGCAGGCGCGCGGACTCTCGGCCAACGACGTGGCCAACGCCCTGGCGTCGCAGAACCTCTTGACGCCGGCCGGCACCCAGAAGATCGGCAACTTCGAGTACGCCATCCAGCTCAACAACGCGCCCAAGGACTTCAATGCGTTGGGTGACGTACCGGTCTTCGCCAAGGACGGCGCCGTGGTCTATTTGCGCGACGTGGCCCAGGTGAGGGACGGCAACCCACCGCAGCAAAACGTCGTCCACGTCGACGGCAGCCGCTCGGTGCTGCTTGCCGTTCTCAAGAACGGCGCGACGTCGACGCTGTCGATCATCGAGGGCATCAAGGAAAAGGTCGTCGAACTGCGCAAGGTTCTGCCCGAGAACGTCAGCTTGCAGCTGCTCGGCGACCAGTCTCTGTTCGTCGAGGGCGCGGTCTCGGGCGTCGCGGTCGAGGCGGTGATCGCCGCGGTGCTGACCAGCCTGATGATCCTGCTGTTCCTCGGCAGCTGGCGGTCGACCGTCATCATCGCGGTCTCGATTCCGCTCGCCATCCTGGGCTCGATTGCGCTGCTCGCGGCCTTCGGCGAAACCCTCAACATCATGACCTTGGGCGGGCTGGCGCTCGCGGTCGGCATCCTGGTCGACGACGCCACCGTCACCATCGAAAACATCAACTGGCACCTCGAGCAAGGCAAGGACGTCGAGACCGCGATCATGGACGGCGCGCGCCAGATCGTGACTCCGGCCTTCGTGTCGCTGCTCTGCATCTGCATCGTGTTCGTGCCGATGTTCTTCCTCGAAGGCGTCGCGGGCTTCCTGTTCGTGCCGATGGCCGAAGCGGTGATGTTCGCGATGGTCTGTTCGTTCCTGCTGTCACGCACCCTGGTGCCGACAATGGCGAACTACCTGTTGAAGACGCATGCCGCGCACGGCCACGACAAGCCCGCGACGCGTAATCCCCTGGTGCTGTTCCAGCGCGGCTTCGAGGCCCGTTTCGAGTCGTTCCGCGGGCTCTATCGCGACCTGCTGGCGATGGCTCTGGCCAGCCGCAAGACCTTCATCGCGGGCTTCATGGCGTTCGTGCTGGCCTCGTTCGCATTGGCGCCGATGCTGGGACGCAACTTCTTCCCCACGGTCGACGCCGGCCTGATCCTGATGCATGCGCGCGCCCCGGTGGGGACGCGGGTCGAGGAGTCGGCCAACCAGTTCGCCGGCATCCAGAAGGCGATCCGCGAGATCATCCCGTCTCGCGAGATTGCCGCCATGGTCGACAACATCGGCATGCCGGTGTCGGGCATCAACCTGACCTACAACAACACCGGCGTGATCGGACCGCAGGACGGCGACATCCAGATCAAGCTCGGTGAGGGTCACGGGCCGACCGCCGAGTACGTGAAGGAACTGCGGCGCCAGCTCCCCGAGCGGTTCCCGGGCTTCACCTTTTCGTTCCTGCCGGCCGATATCATCACGCAGATCCTGAATTTCGGCGCGCCGTCGCCCATCGACATCCAGGTCCGGACGTCGGACCTCGCCGCGGGCTTCGAGCACGCCAACCGGATCCTGGCGCGCATCCGCACCATTCCCGGCATCGTCGACGCCCGAATCCAGCAGGCGCGAAACGCGCCTGTGTTCGCCGTCGATATTGACCGCACGCGCGCGCAATATGTCGGCCTGACCACGCGCGACGTCACCAACTCCCTGGTGGTCAACCTCGCGGGCTCGGGCCAGGTCGCGCCAACCTACTGGCTCAATCCGGCCAACGGCATCACCTACAAC
>CAWUOG010000028.1:0-17060 GCA_963923875.1 uncultured Alphaproteobacteria bacterium | reverse complement strand
GTTCCCCCGGCTCGGTCGACACCCCGATGCCGACGCTTACTGCCCCTCCTTCGCCCGCGAAGGAGGGGTTTCTTTCTCCGCGATGTGCCACACCCAGAGCAGCAGCAGCAGGCCAGGAATGGCGAGTGCTGTGGTCAGCGCCCAGAAAACTGTCCAGCCGGTGTGGGCGGCGAGCCAGCCTCCTCCAGCCGACAGCCAAGTGCGGCCCGCGGCCATCAGCGAGGTCAGCAGGGCGTACTGTGTGCCCGCCATGCCGGCCGTGCAGAGACTGGAGAGGTAGCCGATAAAAGCCACGCCACCCAGAGCGCCGGTGAAGTAGTCGGCGCTGATCGCGAAAGTCAGGAGCACGATGTCGTGGCCCGCTTGGGCCTGCCAGGAGAATAGCAGGTTGGTGACGGCCTGCAGAATGCCCGACACCAGCAATGCCTTGAACAGGCCGTAGCGTGCGACCAACAGGCCACCGACGATACCGCCAGAAAGCGTCGCCGCCGCGCCAAATGTCTTGGTGACGGCGAAGATCTCGGGCAGATCGAATCCCATCTGGATGTAGAACGGTCGCGCCACGGTACCCCCCAGCGCGTCGCCATATTTGTAGAAGAGGGCGAACAGGAGAATCAGCAGCCAGCCTCGATGGGCGACGAATTCGGCAAAGGGGCGAACCACCGCCTCACTCACCCAGGAACCGCCATTTCGCGTGACGGCATGTTTCTCTGAGTGGGGCTCGTGCGCATAGAAGGTCGTGACGATTCCGACCAAACCGAACAGAGAAATGATCGTCAGTACGATACCCCACGGCAGAAAGCTCGGCAGCAGCAGCGAGATCGCGTCGATGGTCCAGGTCGCGATGCGATAGCCGAGTTGCGTTGTCGCTGATCCCGCACCCTGCTCTTCGTCGTGAAGAAGTTCGATGCGGTAGGCATCGATCACGATGTCCTGCGTGGAGGAGCAGAAGGCGACCGCCACCGCCGCCGCCGCCGTTGCCCAAGGCGATCCGACCGGGTCGCTCCAGGCCAACCACAACACGGCGCCCAGCAGGACGATCTGGGTCAATAGCATCCAGCTGCGCCGCCGCCCCAGCCAACCGTCGAGCAGCGGCAGCGACAGGCGATCGACCAGCGGCGCCCAGACGAACTTGAAGGCATAGGGTGTGCCGACCAAAGCGAACAGGCCGATCGTCGTCAGGTCGACATTGATCGTGCCCATCCAGGTCGACAGCACTGAGCCCGTCAGCAGGAACGGCGCGCCGCTCGAGAAGCCCATCAACAGGATGATGAGTTGCTTGCGGTTGCGATAGACTTCGGCGGCCTGCCGCCACCGCGCCCAGGTCGAGGCGGCGTTCTCGGCGACGCTCAAATCAGACCTTTCAGCGCCTTCTCGGGCCGCGCGCCGACATGGGAGATGACTTCGGCGGCCGCGATACCGCCCAGCCGTGCGCATTCGGCAAGCGGCTTGTTGTGCGTGAAGCCGAACAGGAAGCCGGCGGCGTAGAGATCTCCGGCGCCGGTAGTGTCAACCACACGAGCGACCGGCGCGGCCGGCACGGTATGGGTTTCGCTCCCCTTGATCACGACCGAGCCCTTCTCGCTGCGGGTCAGGGCGCAGATCTTGTTCTCCGCGCGGGCGGCGGCAAGTGCGGCCTCGAAGCTGTCGACCTGGTAGAGCGACTTGATCTCCGATTCGTTGGCGAAAAGGATGTCGACCTTGTCCCGGATCAGGGCGCGGAACTCGTCGCGGTAGCGGTCGACGCAGAACGAATCCGAGAGCGTGATCGAGACCTTGCGGCCGGCAGCATGCGCGGCGTCGAAGGCCTTGAGCACCGCCTTCTTGGCTTCCGGCGGATCCCATAGATAGCCTTCGACGTAGGTGACCTGTGCCGCGGCCACCTGGGCCACGTCGATGTCGGACGGGCCGAGCCGCGTGCAGGCGCCGAGGTAGGTGTTCATGGTGCGCTGGGCGTCCGGCGTCACCACGATCAGGCAGCGCGCCGTGGAGGGACCTTCGGTTGCCTGGGCTGTACCGAAGGTCACTCCGGTGGCGCGCAGGTCGTGGCCGAAGACGGCGCCGAGCTGGTCGTTGCGCACCTTGCCGACATAGGCGCCCTTGCCGCCGAACGAGGCGACGCCGGCGATGGTGTTGCCGCATGAGCCGCCGGAAATCTCGACACCCGGCCCCATCGCGCCATAGAGAGTCTCGGCCTGCGCCTCGTCGATCAGGGTCATGCTGCCCTTCACCAGCGCATGTTTGGTCAGGAACGAGTCGTCGGCGTGGGTGATGACGTCGACGATGGCGTTGCCGATTCCCAGCACATCGAAAGCAGCGGAAGTCATGAAATCTCCTAGAGGGTCAACAGGTGCATGCCGGCCGTCGTCTCTTCGTAGAGGGTGACGATGCCGGCCACGGTAAACGGAACGTCGGTGCGCAACCGGGAACGGTCGATATCGAGGGCACGCAGGCCCATCTCGCAGACGATGAATTTGGCGCCAAGCTCGACGCAGGCTTGCAGCAGAGTCTCGAAATCGCCGACGCCGCGCTCCCGATTTATCGCGTCGCGGCCCCAGTCATCGAGGCCGGGCGGGGGTCCGGTCAGGGCGCGGATACCGGCCATGGTGAAGAACAGCACGGCCTTCCGGTTGACCGCCAGCGCGGCACTGGCGAGCGCCAGCGCGTAGTGGGCGCTCTCGTAGTCGCCGTGGCGCACGATGATGGAGACACCGCCTTGGACTTTGGCTTCGCTCATGCGTGACCGCAGGTCGGACAGTCGGGACGCTTGGCGATCGCCATCTCGTCGAACGAGCCTGCGAGCGCGTCGTACATCACCAGCCGGCCTGAGAGCGATCGGCCGATGCCGAGGATCTCCTTCACGACTTCGGTCGCCTGCAGCGCGCCCAGGGTGCCAGCGAGGGCGCCCAGCACGCCGGCCTGGGCGCAGGACGGCACGGCGTCTTCCGACGGCGCGGCTGGAAAGATGCAGCGCAGGCAGGGATGGCCCGCACCCTGATGGGCTTTGTAGGTCGAGATCTGGCCGTCGAAACGAAGGATCGCGGCAGAAACCAGGGTCTTCTTCAGGCGGTAGCAGGCGTCGTTCACCAGGTAGCGGGTGGCGAAATTGTCGCTGCCGTCGGCCACAACGTCGTAGCCGGTGACGATGCGCTCGACATTGGCGGCCGACAGCCGTTCGTCGTGGGTGCGCACCGATACTTCCGGATTGATCTCGCCCAGCGCCCGCCGGGCGCTTGCGGTCTTGGGCAGGCCGATATCGGCAGTGCGATGGATGACCTGGCGCTGCAGGTTCGACAGGTCGACCGTGTCGTCGTCGATCACGCCCAGGGTGCCGACGCCGGCGGCGGCAAGATATTGCAAGAGGGGCGCGCCGAGGCCGCCCGCGCCCACCACCAGGACCTTGGCGGACATCAGCTTCGCCTGCCCGGTGCCGCCGATCTCGGCGAGCACGATATGCCGGGCGTAGCGCCTGATTTGCATTTCCGTCATGTCCGGGAGGGACGTCATGGTCCGCTTATAGCATGGGACCTTCGAGAGAATTGGCTGTACACCCACGTCCCGAATGAATGCCCCCGTCGCCCCAGTTGCGGTCGCCAGCAGGCCTACCCTGAAACCTGCGCTGCTCGTGCTGCTGGCCCTGTTGTCGGCCTTCACGCCGCTGTCGATCGACATGTACCTGCCGGCCCTGCCGGTGATCACGCAGGACCTGCGCGGCTCGGTCGGCGACATCCAGCTCACCCTGTCGGCCTTCATGATCGCGTTCGGCGCCGGCCAGGTCTTTTATGGCCCGGCAGGCGACCGGTTCGGGCGGCGCCCGGTCATCCTGACCGGCATCGCGGTCTATGTCGTGGCAAGCATCGGCTGTGCCTTCGCCGCCTCCGCGGGCCATTTGATCACCCTGCGCTTCCTGCAGGGCCTGGCAGCCTGTGGTGGCGTGGTGCTGGCGCGCACCATGGTGCGCGACCTTGCCGAACGCGACCAGGCGGCGCGTGCGATGTCGCTGATGCACGCCTGCAGTTCGATCGCGCCCATGCTGGCGCCCCTGATCGGCGGACAGGTCCTGTGGTTCCTGGGCTGGCGCGCAATTTTCTGGGTGCTGGCCGGCATCGGCGTCATCGCCTGGCTGGCGGCTTATCTGCGCCTGCCCGAGACCCTGCGGCCCGAATACCGGCAGCCGCTGCATCTCGGCTCGGTGGTGAGCCGGTTCGGCGAATTGCTGAAACATCGCGCCTTCATGGGATACGCGCTCACCGGTACGTTCCAGTTCTCGGCGCTGATGTCGTTCCTGTCGGGCTCGCCTTTCGTCTTCATCCAGACCTACGGCATCGATCCGCGCGCCTTTGGCCTGATTTTCGGCGGGCAGGTGATGTTCCTGACCATGGGCAGCCTGCTCAACGCCAAGTTCGCACCGGTGTTCGGTGCCGGACGCATCCTCTACTGGGGCGTCTGCGTGCCGTTGGTCGCGGGTCCCTCGGCGCTGATCCTCGGCCTGATCGAGGTGCGCACCGGGGCGATCGGCCTGTGGCCGTTCCTTGCCTGCTTCATCGCCCAGATCGCCAGCATCAGCATGATCGGCGCCAATTCGATGGCGCTGGCGCTACAGCGCTATCCGCACATGGCGGGCACGGCCTCGTCGCTGATGGGCGTGCTGCAGTTCGGCATCGGTGCCCTGTTCGGCATCGTCGTCGGCCAGACTTTCGACGGCACCATCCTGCCGATGGTTCTGGCGATGGGCATATCCGGCCTGCTCTGCTTCGTTTCCAACCGCGTGCTTGTCGGCCGCGAATACTGAGGTGCGCTCAGCGGCGCAAATCGATCGTCAGCAGGTCACCCTTCTCGTTGCCGGCGGCAAGGAGGAAGCCGTCGGACGACCAGGCAAGACAGGTAATCGGCGAGCCGTCCGACATCTTCAGCACCACTGACCGGCGGGCCTTGATGTCGCCGAGCTGCAGTTCGCCCGAATCGTAGCCGCCGGCGGCGAATTCCGCGGCAGGATGGGCCGCCACCACGGTGAACAGACCGGCACCTTCGTCGCCGAACTGCAGCGGCGGCTTGCCTTCCGGTCCCTTGCCGGCGAACGACCATGCCGTGAAGACCGGTTGAGAGGAGGTGTAGAGCCAGCGCGCGTCGGCCGACCAGCTGAGCGACTTCACCTTCGCCGGATAACCCTGCATGCGCATATCGGTAGCCTGCGCGATGCGCCAGACATGTATGTCGTTTTCCTGCGTGCCGGTGGCGATGAATTTGCCGTCGGTGCTCCATTTCAGCGCGACGTGACTGCCCTGCCAGGCAAAGCGCCGTGGCGGCAGGGTGACCTGGCCGATGCTCCACACCGTGATGCCGCCATAGTGCGCGCAGGCGATGCGGCCGCCGTCCTTGCTGAAATCGACGGCCGTGACTGTGCTCTGATGCGGCCCGAATTCGCGAGCCTGGCCGGCCTTGTCGATCACCAGTGCCATCTTGCCCACCGAGGCGGCGATCGCGCCGCTGGCCGCGTGGGCGGCGAGCTTGTCGATCCACTTGCCCTTCTGGTTGGCGAGTTCCGTGATGCCGCCGCCGGCGGCGATGCGCAGCAGTCGGCCGTCATCGCCGCCCGAGACGAAGCCGTCACCGCCCGGATCGGCGATCAGCGACAACACCGCACCCTTGTGGGCAGCGACAGTGATGGCCGGCGCCGGGTCCTTGAGGCCGGAGGGAAGCAGGCGTACCGAACCGTCGCCCAGGGCAAATGCCACCGTCTTGCCGTCGCGGCTGAAGGCGCAGGCGATGGCGGGCGCGTCGGACGCGACCGAGCGGGTTGGCGGGAACGTCGTCCGCCAGTCGGGATTGCCGAGATCGATCTTCAAGATAGGGTCGCGATCGTCACTTGAGGCACTCTTCGAAGCCGCGCTTCAGGTTCTCGCCATCGAGATTGCGGCCGATGAAGACCAGCTTGCTCGAACGCTTCTCGCCATCCTTCCACGGCGTGCCCCAGTCGGCGTCCATCATCATGTGCACACCCTGATAGACGTAGCGCCTCGGCGCGCCGTCGATCGCCAGGATGCCCTTGCTGCGCAGGATGTCCTGGCCGCGCAGCTGCAGCAGCGCGCCCATCCACTTCTGGAACCTGTCCGGATCGACCGGCCGCTCGCTGCTGAAACTGAGACTTGCCACTTCGTCGCCGTGGTTGTGCTCGTGTCCCTTCTCGAGGAACTGCGGTTCGAACTCGAGGATACGGCCGAGGTCGAAAGCGCCCTTGTCGAGGATGGCCTCGAGCTCGACCTTGCTCTTCTCGGTCTTGTGCACGCGGGCGTAGGGATTGATCGACTTGATCTTCGCCTCGACTTTCGCGACGTCGGCCTCGCTCACCAGATCGAGCTTGTTGAGCAGGATTACGTCGGCAAAGGCCACCTGTTCCTCGGCCTCGTTGCCCTGCTCGAGCTGACCCAGGAAATGCTTGGCGTCGACCACCGTCACGATCGCGTCCAGTCGGGTCCGGGCCTTGACGTCGTCGTCGGTGAAGAAGGTCTGCGCCACGGGGCCGGGGTCGGCGAGGCCCGTGGTCTCGACCAGGATGCCGTCGAACTTGTCCTTGCGCTTCATCAGGCCTTCGATGATGCGGATCAGGTCGCCGCGCACGGTGCAGCAGATGCAGCCGTTGTTCATCTCGAAGACTTCCTCGTCGGCGTTCACCACGAGGTCGTTGTCGACACCCAATTCACCGAATTCGTTGACGATCACGGCGTATTTCTTGCCGTGCTGTTCGCTGAGAATCCGGTTCAGCAGTGTGGTCTTGCCCGCGCCGAGATAGCCGGTCAGCACTGTCACGGGTACTTGCGCTTCAGCCATGCGAATCCCTCGAAATCCGGCCCTCCAGATAGGGTGGCCGACCTCCTAAGTCCAGCGGGGCTGGCGACGCCCGCCCAGCGCCGCAAAATGTGGTCGTGGAAAGGGCGCTCAGCCCACGAAGTGCGGGGCAGGCTTTATGCTGGCGATGCGGAAGGGACGGGCAACCCCGTCATGCTCGGTCACGGTGACGTATTCCCCGACGGCGAACTGATGCTTGTCGAAGCGGAAAATCGGCTCGTCGTCGTCGTCGCCCGGTGCATAGGAAAAGGCCCACTTGCCGTCCCGGCGATGGATCAGGGCGCCGTGCTCGTCCGGTTCGCCGTCCCAGAATCTGAGGACCGAGCAGGCCTCCTTGGCCTTTGCCCAGCCGGCCGCGTCGAGATTGCCCTTGGCGTCCAGGGGGGCCGTGAATTCATAGCCGTGCCGGCCGCTGCCCTCGGGAAACCCGGGTGTGCGGGCGAGTTCGAGGCGAATCTTCTTCAGGCTCATATCAGTCTCCTTGATTATCAGACTGGACGAGGAGCAGCCGATCCGCGTTGACGCATATCAAGCCTCGCGTCAGGCGCTGATGACACCATATCCTAGGCAGGTGAGGGAGTTCATGGCCAGCCAACCGCGCTGCACGTCGTCAAGGCGCTCGTAGGCCCATGCTGCGTATTCGCCGGCTGGGCATCGACACCTGCCATGAGACGGTCGCCTACCTGGCGCGTCGCTGTCCGCTCTATCGCGCCCAGGAATTCGTCGCCCTGGCCCGCATCGAAATCTCGACAGGCGCCCGGCGAATCGTCGCCACCCTGAACATCGTCGATGATGAAACACTGATGGCGCCCGACGAGTTGGGCCTCTCGACGGTCGCATTCCGCCATCTCGGCCTGCCCGAGGGTACGCTCGTCGAAATCGCCCAGGCCAAGCCACCGGCAAGCCTGGATCATGTCCGGGCCAAGATCGACGGCGCCGAACTGTCTGCCGATGCCTTTCAGTCGATCGCGCAGGATCTCGCGGCGCACCGGTACTCCAAGATGGAAATCGCGGCCTTCCTGATCGCATCGGCGCGGTTCATGACGGCTCCCGAAGTCCTGTCTCTCACGCGTGCCATGGCATCGGTCGGCGGCCGGCTGAACTGGAACGGCGACACGATCGTCGACAAGCATTGCATCGGGGGCATTCCGGGCAACCGCACGTCCATGATCGTCGTGCCGATCGTGGCGGCGCACGGCCTCAAGATTCCCAAGACCTCATCGCGGGCCATAACCTCGCCGGCCGGAACCGCCGATACGATGGAGGTGCTGGCGCGCGTCGATGTCGGCCCCGACGAGATGCGCGAAATCGTGGCGGCTGAGAATGGCTGTCTGATCTGGGGTGGGCACGCCAATCTGTCGCCTGCCGACGACGTACTGATCTCGGTCGAACGGCCGCTGGCGATCGATACGCCGGAACAGATGGTCGCCTCCATTCTTTCCAAGAAGTTTGCCGCCGGTTCGACGCATCTGCTGCTCGACCTGCCGATCGGTCCATCAGCCAAGCTGCGCGATCGCAGCCGCTTCGTCACCTTGCGCAAGCTCTTCGAGTACGTCGCCGACCAGATCGGAATCAGCACGACGGTCCTGGCGACCGACGGCAGCCAGCCGGTCGGGCGCGGCATCGGCCCGTGGCTCGAGGCGCGTGATGTCATGCAGGTGCTCGAACGCAATCCGGCGGCGCCGCGCGACCTTGAGGAGCGGGCGCTGTTGCTTGCCGGGCACGTGCTGGAGTTCGATCCGGCGTTGCGCGGCGGCCGCGGCATCATGCGGGCCCGAGAGTTGCTGGAAAGCGGCGCCGCGTTGGCCAAGATGAAGCGCCTGATGGCCGCCCAGGGCCCGCCGCCGGCTTCCTACGCGGCTGCAGCGCTGACCAAAGACGTACTTGCTGCCACCGATGGCGTCGTGGCCGGGATCGACTGCTTTCGACTATCCCGTCTCGCGCGCCTGGCCGGCGCGCCGCTCGACAAGGGTGCGGGTGTCGATCTGTTCAAGAAGATCGGTGATCCCGTCGAAAAAGGCGAGCCGCTCTATCGGATACATGCCGCATTCCCCACCGATTTCGGCTTCGCGACACGCTTTGCTGCCGACGGCGGCGGCTACACCATCGCAGGCCGCAAATGAGTACGTCGCTGCATATTCATGGTGCGGCGGGCACGGTTACCGGCTCATGCTTCCGGCTGGTGACGCCGAAGGGGGAATTGCTGGTCGACTGCGGCATGTTTCAGGGGCCGAAGTCGCTGCGCGCCCTGAATTACCGTCCGTTTCCCTTCGATGTTGGGCGTATCGGGACGGTGCTGCTCAGCCATGCCCATATCGACCATACCGGGTTGTTTCCCAAGCTGGCGCTGGCCGGCTTCCGCGGTCGCGCATGGGCCACCCGGGCCACGGTCGATCTGCTGCAGTGGCTCCTGCCCGATGCCGGCGCCATCCAGGAAAACGACGTCGAGCGGCTCAACCGGCGGAACGCCCGCAGGGCCGAGGCCGGCGTGACGGCGATCTATACCCGGGCCGACGCCGAGGCCTCGCTCGCCCTGTTGCAGCCGCATGCCTACGATTCGTGGTTCGAACCGATGGCCGGAGTGCGGGCGCGCCTGCGAAATGCCGGGCACATCCTCGGCAGCACCTTCATCGAGATGGAGGTGGATGCCTCCCCGAGGCCCTTGCGGTTGACCTTTTCGGGAGATCTCGGGTCGTCGGCCAAGGCCCTGCAACCCAGCCCGGAGTCGCCTGCCGCCTGTGACGTCCTCCTGCTCGAATCGACCTACGGCGGCCGAACGCGGATACGCCTGACGGCGCGTGAGCGCCAGGATTTGCTCAATCGCGAGCTCGCCGCTGGGCTCGCGGCGGGCGGCAACATCATCGTGCCGGTCTTCGCGGTCGAACGGACGCAGGAAATTCTCGACGACATTGCCGATCTGAAGAGCCGCGGGGCGTTGGGACCTGTCACGGTGTTTCTCGATTCGCCGCTGGCCGGCCGCACGACCGAAGTATTCCGTCGCCACGAGGCCGCGCTGGGCAACGACGGCAACCGGTTTACCCCGGGCGACTTCCGCTTCACCGAGACGGTCGAGCAGAGCAAGGCCATCGACCGCATCCATGGCGGCGCGATCGTGCTCGCCGGATCCGGCATGTGCGATGCCGGACGGGTTAAGCATCACTTGAAGAACCACTTGTGGCGGCCCGACTCGACCGTGCTTTTCGTCGGTTATCAGGCGCCGGGTACCCTCGGGGCGACAATTCGTGAAGGGGCGGCGCAGGTTCGCATCCATGGCGAGGAAGTCAGGGTCAAGGCGCGCATCCGCGCCATCGACGCCTATTCGGGCCACGCCGACCGTGACGAGCTGGTCGAATGGGTGCGACCTGTCCTGCCTACCCTGGGCAGCCTGCTGGCCGTCCATGGCGAGCCCCAGGCTCTGACAGGAATGGTGAATGCCCTCGTGGAGGCCGGGCTGGCGCCGGAGCGGATCGCCGTGCCGAGTCTCGATCAGGCGTACGAATTTTCCTACCGGGATGGCCGGTGGATCGCCGCATTGTCGAATGCCGAGGCCGCCCCACGCCTGTCGGTGGAAGAGGTCACTGCGACGCGCGACTGGCACAACGAGTATGCCCAGACGCTGCTCGACCTGCGCTCGGCCCTGAACAGGGCTACCGACAATCGCGTACGTCGGCGCCTCCTCCGCGAAGTGCGCCGCGTCATCGACGAGGCGCATCGCTAGGAAACGTCGCCGACGCGATCAATTCTCGTGCGCTGCGCGCTCGGCTTCGTCGAAGGCCGTCTTGATCATGAACCAGCAGAACAGGACGGCGAACACCATCAGGGCAAAGCCGAAGATGAAGATGCCGCGGTCGTGAGCGGCCGAGGCCATGAACAGGCCGACCAGCCCGAACAGGCCGGACAAGATTCCCATGATCCAGTGTGACATGTGCGTTCTCCTCAATCGTCGTCGTACAGAATGCGGCCCGCCGATCCTTCCGGATCGTCGAACTGGCCGTTGCGCAGCGCCCACAGGAACGCCGCGAGTCCCAACAGGCCCAGCAGGAGCGCCGCCGGGACCAGAACAAGCAGACTGTCCATCACCGCACCTCCGGAACTCGGGGGCGCATGCCAAGTCGCATCGAATTGCCGATCACGAGCAGGGACGAGGACGACATGGCAATGGCGGCGATCAACGGCGTCACGCAGCCCAGGATGGCGAGCGGCACGGCGCTGAGATTGTAGAGTAGCGCCAGGGCGAGGTTCTGGCGTACCAGCCGATCGGCGAGGCGAGCCACGCGCAGTGTCTCCACGACCGGCATCAGGGCGTCGCCCTGGAATACCGCGTCGGCAGCATTCTGCGTCGCCTCGGCCGCGGTCGCGGGCGACATCGAGGCATGGGCCGCGGCGAGCGAGGGCGCGTCGTTCAGGCCGTCGCCGACCATCAGCACGCGCTTGCCGCGCCGTGCCAGCGCCTCGATGTGGGCGGCCTTGTCGGCGGGCGTGGTCTCGGCCTGCCAGGAAACCCCGACCTCACGGGCGATGCGCTCTACGGCGGCGAGCCGGTCGCCCGACAGAAGCTCCACGGTAAGGCCATCGCGGCGCAGCGCGGCAATGGCGCTGGCGGCGTCGGGCCGTAGCCGGTCGGCGAAGGCGAAGCGCACCGGCGCACGGCCGGGACGCGATAGCCAGAGTTCGGAGTGGCCATCGTTCGGCGGCATGCGAACGTCGCAGAAGCGCGCCGAGCCGAGGCGAGTCTCGCCGTGTTGCAGTCCCTGGCCTGGCAATTCGTCGACGCCGTCGATTACGGCGGCAGCGGGGACAGCGCGCACCAGCGCTTGCGCCAGCGGATGGCGAGAATTGGCGGCGAGGCCCGCGGCGAGGCGCAAGTCGGCGGAATCCGCGGTAGCCGATACGAGCTCGGGTCGCCCAAGCGTAAGAGTACCAGTCTTGTCGAGCACCACGTGATCGATTCGGGCCAGCCGCTCGAGCGCGCTAGGCGAGAGCAGCAGCACGCCCGAGCGCAGCAAGCGCGTGCTGGCTACGACCTGGACCACGGGGACGGCGAGTGCCAGGGCGCATGGACAGGTGATGATCAGCACGGCGGTCGCGATCAGCAGGGCACGGTCCCAGGCAAGGCCGCCCAGCAGCATCCAGCCGAGAAATGTCAGCAGCGCCGTTGCGTGCACCACCGGCGCGTAGGCGCGCGCGACCTTGTCGGCCAGTGCCACGAAACGGGTGCGGCCACGCTCGGCCGCCTCGACCAGGCGAACGATCTCCGACAGCAAGGTGCGCTCGCCGGCGGCAGTGACACGCACGCGGATCGGCGCGCCTAGATTGACCATTCCGGCAAACGCCTTGGCGCCGGGCTCAACCGAGACCGGCACGCTCTCGCCGCTCACCAGCGCAGCATCGAGGGAGGAGATGCCGTCGATTACCTCGCCGTCGGCACCCAACCGCTCTCCGGCGGCAACCAGAAGAACGTCGCCGGGCACGAGTTGATCGACCCGCCGGGTCAGGGTCGAGCCATCGGGGCCCAGGATCGTGACGCTGCGGCTGGACAGCGCCAGCAGAGCGCGCACGGCGTGGCGGGCGCGACCGCGGGCGCGCCGGTCGAGATAGCGGCCGATCAGCAGGAAAAAGAGCAGCGTGATGGCCGAGTCGAAGAAGGCGTGCTGCTCGTGCACCCAGGTCTCATGCAGGCTGACGATCGAGGCAAGAACCACGCCGATCGAGATCGGCACGTCCATGTTGGTCCGTCTGCCCTTGAGCGCGGAGAAGGCCGAGCGGAAGAACGGCCGCCCGGCATAGGCGATGGCCGGAAGCGCAATCACCGCCGACAGCCAATGGAACAACGTGCGTGTGGCTTCGCCCATCGAGCCGTCGTGACCCGACCAGACGGCGACCGACAACAGCATCACGTTGGTGGCGGCGAAGCCCGCGACTGCGAGGCAACGCAGCAGGTCGCGGGCCTCGCGATCGTCCTGGGCGGTGGCGGCGAGCGCCTCATAGGGCGCCAGGCGGAAGCCCAGCGCTGCGACCAGCCCGGCGAAGGCATTGGCTTCGCCAGGCGTTCCGCGCCAGCCCAGCGCAAGGCGCCGTGTCGAGAGATTGACCCGCGCCTTGGTAATGTCGGGATTGCGCGCCAGCAGGCTCTCGATCAGCCAGACACAGGCGGCGCAATCGAGGCCGTCGACCAGCAGATCGAGGGCCGTCTCGCCCGTTCCCTTGGGACGCGCATGTGCGGTGAAGTCGATGTCGAGCGGCTCGGGCTTGCGCGCTCTGCCGGCCTCGAGACGGCGATAGAACGCATCCAGGCCGGCCGCGCCGATGATGGCGTGCGCGCTCGCGCAGCCGACGCAGCAAAACCGCGTCGCCGGCCGTACCAGTGGCGCGCCGCAATGCGCGCACTCGACCGGGGTCGAGGCGGCGGGTGCAGGCCGAAGCCGGGTTACGGTGGCGCTCACGTCGGACGGCTCACTTCAGGAACATCCGCCGCGTGGCGGCGTAGCGCTGTCCGTCGCTTTCGATAACGATGTCGAGATCCCAGTTGCCGCGGGCCGGCAGGTCGACATAGCCCGCGAAGCGGGCCGGACCGACCACGCCCAGCGCGACGCTGATCGACGCGCGCTTTTCTGCCGGTCGCACGAACTCGATTGTGACCCGCGCGCGATCGAGCGGCTGGCCATTGCGGTCGCTGATATCGATCTCGATCCGGCTCGTCTCGGGGCGCCATGCGGTCTTGACCTGCCAACCCAGCGCGTCGCGCTCCTTCTGCTGTTCGAGCACGGCGTTGTAGTGCAGGCCGCTTTCGCGAGGCTTGCTTGCATACAGGCCCGAGAACGAACCGACGGCGAACCAGATCATGATGGTATTGACAGCGATCACGATCGCGAACCCGGCGACGAACAGCCAAGGAATGTGGCGGCCGCGCGAGGAATCAGTGGTGACGACGGACATGGCTTGCCTCCTACCGGGCGGGACCGACGAATACGGCGTCGTGCGATGCGCGCCGGCGATCGTTGTCGTCACGCACCGAGAACTCGATCGACTTCGATCCCGACGGGGCCTTGGACGAAGGAACGGTCAGGAAGACGCGGAAGGTGCCGACGGCATCCGGATGTACGGTGAGGCGGGCATCCTTGCCCTGGCCCTCGACTTCGGCGCCGACAAAGCCCAGGACCGCGCCCGCCTGGCCGTCGGTCTGAAGGCGGAAATGACGGACCTCGCGCGACTTGTTTGACACCTTCACGGTATAGGAGTTGCGGATGTCGCCATTGGTCAGCCGTACGAAATTGGGGCTGCGGTCGCGTTGCACAGTGAGCTCGGTATCGGTGCGCAGCAGGAATGCCCCCAACATCACCAGCGCGAC
Organism: uncultured Alphaproteobacteria bacterium; assembly: GCA_963923875.1. Classification (GTDB taxonomy): domain Bacteria; phylum Pseudomonadota; class Alphaproteobacteria; order Reyranellales; family Reyranellaceae; genus Reyranella. The sequence continues at coordinate 2,866 of CAWUOG010000028.1, read as the reverse complement.
GATGGACAGCAGCAGGGCGTAGAGGAGTGTGCGCGGGCGCAGTGGGCGCCACGATGCCGGCGTAGCCTTGGTTTCGAAGGCTTGCTGGCGCGCGAGCGTGTCCCAGCGGATCAGGCCGCGCGGTCGGCCGACCTTCTGCATGGTCTGATTGCAGGCGTCGACGCACAGCGAACATCCGATACACTCGATCTGCTGGCCATCCCGGATGTCGATGCCGGTCGGGCAAACCGCGACGCACAGGCTGCAGTCGACGCAATCGCCGCGTCCTTCCCACGGGTCGCCCGCCTTGTGCTTGCCGCGCGCCTCTCCGCGCCATTTCTGATAGGTGACGATCAGGCTCTGCTCGTCGAGCATCGCCGCCTGGAAGCGCGGCCAGGGGCACATGTAGGTGCAAACCTGTTCGCGTGCCCAGCCGGCCAGCAGGTAGGTCGACGCGGTGAGCAGGCCGACGAAGGAATAGACCTCGAGCGAGGCCTCGCCTCGGAAGATCTTCACCAGCGTCGTCGGAGCATCGACGTAGTAGAATACCCAGGCGCCGCCGGTAGCGGCCGCGATCGCCAGCCAGGCGATATGCTTGAGCGTCTTGCGCGCGACCTTGGCGGCCGACAGAGGTGTCCTGTCGAGGCGCATGCGCTCGTTGCGATCACCCTCGATCAGGCGCTCGACCAGCATGAACAGGTCCGTCCACACCGTTTGCGGACAGGCGAAGCCGCACCAGACGCGGCCGAAGAGCGAGGTGGCGAGGAAAAGTCCGACCGCACCCAGGATCAGGAAGCCGGTGACGAAGTAGACTTCCTGCGGCCAGATTACGATGTCGAAGATCCAGCCCCGTCGGCCGTCGAGGTCGAGCAGGATGGCCTGACTCGGGGCATCGGGGCCCCGGTCCCAGCGCAGCCAGGGAACGAGATAGTAGATGCCCAGAAGCGTGACGAGCACCGACCACTTGATCGTCCGCCATTTGCCGACGATCGCGCGTGGATAGACCTTGAGCCGCGTGACGTAGAGCGGCAGCTCGGCCTTCTGAGCCTTTACCGACCGTGCTTCGTCCCTGGTGTGGTCCTCATGGAGCCGGGCGTCCATAATACATTCCCGCTACGCCCACCCGCTATTTGCCGCCACCTAGGGAGTGTACGTAGATGGCGAGCATCTTGAGCGTGGCGTCGTCGAGCCGCTGTCCCCAGGCCGGCATGCTGCCGTTGCGGGCATAGAAGATCGACCGATAGACCGAATTGCGGTCGCCGCCATAGAGCCAGATGCCGTCGGTCAGGTTGGGCGCACCCATCTCCTGGTTGCCCTTGCCGTCGGCCTTGTGGCAGGCCGCGCACTGCTCCTGGAAGATCTTGGCGCCTTCGGGCGTGGCCTTGCCCTGGCCGGACAGACTCAGCACGTAGCCGGTGACCGATTCGACCTGGCTGGCCGTCAGCAGCCCGTCAACGCCGAAGCGCGGCATGTTGGTCTGGCGCGACTTCTCATCAGCATTGCGCACGCCGTGCTGGATCGTCTGGTAGATCTGGTCGAGCGATCCACCCCACATCCAGTCGTCGTCGGCCAGGTTGGGGAAGCCCAGGCTGCCGGCGCCACCCGCACCATGGCACTGCGAGCAGTTCGTCTGGAATGCCGATCGTCCGCCGGCCAGAGCAAAGTTGAACAACTCTGGATCCTTGCGAATGTCGGCCAGCGGGGCCGCACGGATGCGATCGACGAAGCGGCTGCGCTGCTTCGCCTGCTCGGCCAGTTCGGCCGTCAGCGCCGCGCGGTTGGTGTAGCCGAGCACGCCCTCCGTGTGGCCGCCGAGAGACGGCCACGCCGGATACAGCACGCAATAGACGACGGCGAACACGATGGTCGCCCAGAAGGTGTAAACCCACCAGGTGGGCAACGGCGTATTGAGTTCCTTGACGCCGTCCCACTCGTGGCCGGTCGTGTCGGTCCCCGTCAGGGTGTCCTTTTCGATCTTGGTCGGCATGGTGTGACCCTTCAGCCTTCGTCGTTCAGCGGAATGCGGGAGTCGCTCTCGAAGCGCGAGCGGTTGGCGGGGCGCCAAGCCCAGCGGACGATCAGGCCGAACACCAGGACCGCCCAGACGGTCCAGATGGATGCCAGGATTTCGTGCAGCATTTGCATGATGGTGGCCTCCTTACTGGCGCAGCCGGTCGGGCGGGATGTCGGAGAACTTCACCAGCGTGCCGAGCATCTGCAGGTAGGCGACCAGCGCATCCATCTCGGTGATGCCCTCGCTGCCGGGACTGAACTTGCCGACGGGAGCACGCGGATAGCGCTTGAGCAGGGCCGTCGGATCGACGTCGGGGCTCGCCTGGGCCTCTAGGTCGGCGCGGGCGTTCTTGATCATGTCCTCGCTGTAGGGCGTGCCCACGGCGCGCAGCGCCTTCAGATGGTCGGAGATGTCGCCGTATTCCAGCCGACGCTCGGCGAGAAAAGGATAGGCCGGCATGATGCTCTCCGGCACCACCGCGCGCGGCGAGGCGAGATGCGCGACATGCCAGTCGTTGGAGTAGCGGCCGCCGACCCTGGCGAGGTCGGGCCCGGTGCGCTTGGACCCCCATTGGAAGGGGTGGTCGTACAGGCTTTCGGCCGCGAGGCTGTAGTGGCCGTAGCGTTCGACCTCGTCCTTGAACGGACGAACCTGCTGGCTGTGGCAGAGATAGCAGCCCTCGCGGAGGTAGATGTTGCGGCCGGCGAGCTCGAGCGGCGTGTAGGGGCGCACGCCCTCGACGCGCTCGATCGTCGACTCGATTGTGAATAGCGGGATGATCTGCACCAGACCACCGATCGAGACGGTGATCAGGGTGAGGACCACCATCAGGATGACGTTCTTTTCGATCGTCTCGTGGCGAATAAACATCGC
>CAWUOG010000027.1:0-17128 GCA_963923875.1 uncultured Alphaproteobacteria bacterium | reverse complement strand
CGTGCCGACAACAGCCCACGGTGGTCGCGCCACAGCACGATCGCGAGCAGCAGCAGCAGCGCAACAGCGCCGCCGCGCAGAGCCCAATCGATGGAGGAGGCGAGCATGCCGGGTTTAGATCACGCGTTGCCGATGGGGTCGATGGCTCGACGCCCTGCTTCAGGCGGCCAGCGCATGCAACTCGACCGGTGCCGGCTGGCCATCGAGTGCGACAGGTCCGAGCGGCTTGCTCTCAATCTTCTCCTTGAGGCGCGAGACGACGGCGGCGGAGATCATCGCGCTTTGACCGGTTTTCTTGCAAGCGGCCTCAATGCGACTCGCGACATTCACGGTGTCGCCTATCACCGTGAATTCCAGGCGCTGGGGCGTGCCGACATTGCCCACGACGGCCGGTCCGGCGTGGATGCCGATGCGCTGAACGAGCGGCGGCAGGCCGCGTCGCGCACGATCTTCGTTCAGTGACGCGAGAGCCGTCATCATGCCGCGGGCCGCGCGCACGGCGCGATCGGCGGCGTCCGACACGGGTGTCGGCGTGCCAAAGGTGGCCATGATTCCGTCTCCGATGAACTTGTCGAGCGTGCCGCCAGCCCGGAAGATCTCGTCGACCATTCGGGCATGGTATTCCGAGAGCATCGCCAGGGCTTCCGCCGCCGGCATCCCGGCGCAGAGCCGCGTGAAGCCCGAAAGATCGCTGAACAACACGACGACCTCCTGCTCGCGGCCGCCGGGCTGAAGAAAGCCCTCGCTGCCCTGGCGAATGCCCTTGGCGATCTCGGGCGAGAAATAGCGGCTAAGCTGGTTGGTCGTGCGCTGCAAGGTGACAGCCTCTCGAATGGTTTGCCGCGCGAACTGGGCGGCGATGGCCGTGGTCGCTGTCGCGCCAAACAGGAACAGGAGTTCCATGATGAGATGGTCCGAGCTGATGGCCGGAGTGAAATAGGTCACGCCACCTCCCTGCGAGAACACCGCACCTGGCTCGTGCGCCGCCAGCTCGAAGAAGCCGATGAGCGAAAGCGCCGAGCCGACACCGACGATCACGACGTAGATCGGCCGCAGTGTCAGCGCCATGCCGGCGAGGGCCGACATGCCCGCGGACGCGATGGGTAGCTTGGTGAGGATCAGTGCCGGAGCGGCTGCCATGAGCCCTTTCCACATGACCAGGCCGGCGACGGTGCTGAAGGTGGCCGCGAAGAAGGCGACAATATAGCCGATTGCCCCGACCCAAAGCCGCCGATGCACCAGGTAGAGCAGTACGGCTGCGATCACAAGGCTGAGTGAAAAATAGCTGGTGACCATCGCGCCGGCCTTCGAAGCCTCCGGCAGGACGACAAGCTGGCGTGTCGCGTGGATGGCGGTCGCGGAGAAGCCAATCAGGATGAGCACCAGAAACAGGGTGAGACTGCGGGCTTCGCGTTCGCGCAACAGTAGATCGGTATCGTCGATACGATTGCCGTTCATTGAACCGTCTCCGGAGATGGCGCTGCGGTTTGCAGGACTTCAGGCACCAGCACTCGGTCCATCGGACCGTGACGCGCGGGATCGACCTCGACGAAATCGATGCGGTTGCCCCTGCCGTCCATGATCCATCTTAGTCCACTGGCCCGGCCCTTGCAGGTGGGAGTACCGTGATTGCAGCAGTGGGGAACCGGGAGGGGCATCATGCAACGCAGGCATTTTTTGCAGGGGACGGCGGCAGCCGCCGTGGCGGCGCCGGCCATCGCGCGGGCGCAGGGCAAGCCGGTGCGGGTGGCGCTGGGCTGGATCAACAACGTCGAATATGCCGGCGTCTGGATGGGATTGGAGAACGGCTACTTCAAGGAAGAAGGGCTGGACGTGAAGACCCTGCCGGGCGGTCCCAACGCACCGCCGCCGCCGGTCACGGTGGCCTCGGGCGGCGCCGAGATCGGCTACGGCAACTGGCTGCCCTATCTCGATGCCCTGGCACGCGGCAACGATTTCGTGCTGCTGGCCGGCACCTTCCCGGTGTCACCGCTCGGCATCCTGTCGCTGCCGGGTAAGCCGATCCTCAAGGCGGCCGATATCGTCGGCAAGAAGATCCTGGTGCAGGGGCCGAACGAGCGCACGGCGATCGACGCGACGCTCGCGCTCAACAATCTGCCCAAGCAGTGGGAGCCGGTCCCGGCCGGCTTCTCGCCCGAGCCGCTGCTCGCCAAGGCGGGTGACGGCTACACCGCCTTCGGCACCAACCAGGCGGTCACGCTGGAAGTGAAAATGAACATGGTCCGAGGCAAGGACTTCTTCTTCACCTCGTTCGATTCGATGGGCTATCGCTTCTATACCAACCTGGTGTTCGTGAAGCGCGAGTACCTCGCGGCCAACCGGCCGATCGTGATCGGCTACCTCAAGGGCCTGACGCGGGGCTGGATGGAGAATGCCAAGGACCCGTCGGTCGCCGCCAAGCTCTGCGTCAACAAGTACGGCGCCGATCTCGGCCTCGATCTCAAGCAGCAGACCCGCCAGAACGAACTGCAGATCGGCATGCTCAAGAACCCGAGCAAGCCCGACCTGCCGCTGCTGATGTTCGATCGCGAGACGCTGGCCGGGCCGATGTATGCCGCGGCCAAGGCCTCGGGCCGCGAGAACCTGCCGGACATCGACAAGCTGGTCGATTTCTCGGTGATGCAGGAAGTGCATGCCGCGCTGAAGAAAGGCTGAGCATGTCCGCCAGGCCCATCGCCGCGCCGCAGAAGGTCGACCTGCTGCTGAGCGGATGCGACGTCGTCACCATCGACGGCAGCAACCGGGTGATCCGCGACGGTGCGGTCGCCATCGAGGGCAACAAGATCGCCTGGATCGGCAAGGCATCGGCCGCCAGGCGCAACGTTGTCGCCAAGTCGACGATCGACGGCTCGGGCCAGATCGCCATGCCGGGCCTCATCGACGGCCACGTCCACACCGCGCAGACCCTGCTGCGCGGCAAGATTGCCGAGATCGACAGCCGCGGCGGCCGGGTGAAGATCCCGGTCTGGTGGAACTACTACGTGCCGTTCGAGAGCATGCTGACCGACGAGGACGTCTATCTCTCGGGCCTGCTCTGCTATGCCAACATGATCTCGGTCGGCACGACCTGCTTCTTCGAGGCAGGCGGCCCGCATCCCGACGCCATGGCGCGTGCGGCAGTCGATACCGGCATTCGCGGCATCGTGTCCTTGAGCACGATCGATCAGGGCGAGCACTGGCCCAAGACCATGATCACCACGACCAGGAAGGCGCTCGATGCCAATGTCGGGCTGGTGAAGCGCTGGAAGGGCAGCAAGGGCGGGCCGGACCGCGTCCAGGCCTCGCTGTCGCTGCGCCAGATCATGACCTGCTCGCCGCCGCTCATCGAGGCGATGGCCGAGGCGGCACGCGCGCTCGACGTGAAGATCCATACCCATCTCTGCGAAGGCTCGTACGAGATCGACTATTCGCTGGCCAAGTTCGGCATGCGGCCGGCCGAGTATCTGCAAAGCCTTGGGGCGCTCGATCGGCACATGCACTGTGCCCATTCGGTGCTGCTGTCGGAGCACGAGATGGACCTGTACGTGAAGCACAAGCCGTCCGCCTGCCACTGCGCCTACAACAACTATCACATCGGCCCGCACCGTCTGCTCGAGATGTGGCGGCGCGGCGTCGATGTCGGCCTCGGCACCGACGGGGCGGCCTCATGGGGGCCGCTCGACATCTTCCAGGTGGCGCACATGGCCCGCGTGGGCCAGCAGGCGGTGAACGGCACGCCCTTTGCCTATCGCAATGTCATGCCGTCCGAGGAAATCCTGAAGGTCGCGACCAACGGCGGCGCCCGTTCGCTGGGGCTGGAGAAGCAGATCGGCAGCCTCGAGGTCGGCAAGAAGGCCGACATCCTGCTGATCGACCGTACCAACCTCGACCAGATGCCGGTTCAGGACATTTATTTCATCGCTGCCAACATCGTGGTCGGCCGCGACGTGAAGACGGTCGTGATCGACGGCAATGTCGTGATGAAGGACCGCGAGTTGCTGACCGTCGATCGCGAGGAGATCGACCGGCGCCTCGCCGAGCGCCTGCCCAAGCTGATGGAACGCTTCGACAAGATGACGGCATGAGCGCCATCCCGTCATGAGCGCAATCGCCGTCGATCGCGTCACCAAGCGGTTCGCGCTGGCGGGCAATCCCGAGGGCGTCTTGGCGCTGTCGGAGCTGTCGCTCACGATCGCGCCCGGCGAGTTCGTCGCCGTGCTGGGGCCGAGCGGCTGCGGCAAGAGCACCTTGCTGCGGCTGGTGGCGGCGCTCGAGCAGCCGACCTCCGGAGCCGTCACGGTCAACGGCGCCGCGCCCGGCCTGGTTTCGGCCAATCACGCGCTGGGCGTCGCCTTCCAGGACCATGCGCTGCTGCCCTGGCTCAGCATTCACGACAATATCGCGCTGCCCTACAGGATCGCGGGCAAGCCGGTCGACGAGGCGGCGATCACACGGCTGATCGAACTGGTCGGGCTCGGCAATTTCGCGACGGCGCGGCCCAAGCAACTGTCGGGGGGCATGCGCCAGCGCGCCTCGATCGCCCGGGCGCTGATCCTCGAGCCGCAGGTATTGTTGCTCGACGAACCGTTCGGCGCGCTCGACGCGGTAACGCGACGGCAGATGAACGTGGAGCTTCAGCGCATCTGGTCGGCGCGGCAGATCACGACCTTGCTGATCACGCATTCGGTCGACGAGGCGCTGTTTCTTGCCGATCGCGTCGTGGTGATGAGCGGCCGGCCCGGCCGCATCCTGCGCGAGGTCGAGGTGCCGTTCGCCCGGCCGCGCGATCCCTCGGTGATGCGCAGCGAGGGCTTCCACCGTCTGGTCGACGACCTGACCGAGGCGCTGGAGGCATGAGGAGACTTGCCGCATTCGATTCCTTCTTCCCCATTCAAATGGGGAGGTGGCGTCGTCTCACGACGCCGGAGGGGTCAGGGGCGGCTCATTCGTTGCGAGTCATGACCCCTCCGCCCCGGATGACCGGGGCACCTCCCCATCTGGATGGGGAGGAGACACTTCGATGAAGCAGTCTCTGCTCGGCGGGCTTGGCATCGCGATCTTTCTCGCGCTGTGGGAGATCGTGGGCCGCACCGGGCTGCTGGGCATCTCCTGGCCGCCGCTCAGCGACGTGCTGGAAATGCTGCTCGACGGCAATCGCCTGCCGATGTTCCAGCGCGCGCTGGGCGCGACGCTGGAATCGACCGCGCTCGGCTACGCCTGGGGCGCTGGAGCCGGGCTGATCCTGGCGACGCTGGCGCATCTGCTGCCGCTGCTGCGGCGCGGCGCCGACCGGCTGGCGGCGGTGGTCAATTCCGTACCGTCGATCGCGCTCGGGCCGATCTTCCTGGTACTGCTGAGCCGCGAGAGCACGCCGGCCGCGGTCTCCTCGATCCACGTCTTCTTCATCGTCTTCGTGTCGGTGAGCTCGGGCCTGCAGCGCGCCACGCCGGCGCATCGCGACCTGTTCTCGGTGCTGGGCGCCGACCGGGTGAGGCGCTTCGGCCGGCTGGAGCTGCCGGCGGCCCTGCCGGCCCTGGCTTCCGGGCTGCGGCTCGCCTGGCCGGCGGCGCTGATCGGCGCGATCATCGGCGAGTGGTTCGGCGCCTCGCGCGGCATCGGCATCCTGATCATCAATGCCATGCAGAACTTCCAGATCGTCCTGCTGTGGTGCGCAGTGCTTCTGGCCGTGGGCGCGTCGCTGGTCTTCTACGGCCTGCTGACCCTGCTGGAGCGCGCAGCCTATGCGCGGTTCAGCACATGAGGCGGCCATTCCTGCTGCGACTGGTCGAGGATTACTGGGGCATCCTGCTGCTGCTGCTCGCCTGGCAGGCCTGGGTGGCGATCAACAGCTTCAATCCGATCGTCATGCCGACCCCGGTCGCCGTGATCGGCGACCTGGTCGGGCACCCGGGCGTCTATCTGCGCAACGTCGGGATCACGCTCTCGGTTGCGCTGTTCGGGCTGGCGATGGGCATGCTGGTCGGTACGGCCCTCGCGGTGGCGGCGTGGTTCTCGGCCATAGCCTCGGGCCTGCTCAACCCGCTCACCGTGCTGTTCAGCTCGGTGCCGGTGGTGGCGCTGATCCCGGTGATCGCCCGCCTGCTGGGCTATGACACCTCGACGGTGCTGGCGATCGTGGTGATCATCACCTTCTTTCCGAGCTTCGTCTTCGCCTCGTCCGGGCTACGCCAGCCACCGGCCGGCGCCGAGGACCTGTTCCGCGTGCTGGGCGCCTCGCGGCTCGACCTGCTGCTGCGTCTCGCGCTGCCCTCGGCGATGCCGAACCTCGCCATCGCCTTCAAGCTCGCTGCCGCGCACGCCATCCTCGCCGCCATGGTGGCGGAATTCCTGATGGGCACCGACGGCCTCGGCTACCTGTTCGCCAAGACCAAGTCGGAGTTCCAGACCGAGCAGGCGTTCGGCGTTTCGGCGGTGGCCACGATCATTTCCGCCGCGGCATTCCTGGGGGCGGGGTGGGTCGAGAAGAAGGTGCGGGAGAGATACGCGTAGGGCGCAAGCGCAAGGACGTCTCGCTCGACGACAATCGCCATGCCGCTTCGCCCGGCGGCTCGAATGTCGACGGTGGCGATGTGCGAGGCCCACAGGTTACTCTCGCGCCTTCCAGTGCGGAGCTTGTCAGTCCCATGAAGTATCTCACTTTCGCCGCGACGGTCGCGGCCGTGCTGATGGCCGGCCCGGCGCAAAGCCAGACCTTCCTTCAGGGCGGCGAGTGGGAAACCACCGACCAGACGACAATCGAGGGCGCGAAGCCGATGGCCATGGCCTCCAAGAAGCTCTGCATGAAGGGCAACGAGGCGACGCTGGAGCGCCTGCTCTATCCGGCGCCCGAAGAGTTCGCCAGGCACGGCTGTAGCTTCGCACCCGGTCCCAACCAGTCGGGCGTCTTCAAGGCCACCACAGTCTGTCCGGTGAAGGACGATGTGCCAGGGGTCACGGCCGAGGCCGAAATCAACTACAAGCCGACCAGTTATGAAGGCAAAGGCCACCTCACGATCACGGAAAAGGGCGGCAAGGTGGTCAAGGGCCACAGCGTGCTGACGGGCAAGCGCATCGGCGATTGCTAGACGGCCGTCGGGCCGAGTTGTTGTCTATTCTGCGCTGTGCGGCGCCCGCGAGGGCGCTTTTCGCGCGGGGCGCGAAAACGCCTGATCGGGCCTTCGGCCCTGCAGCGCTACACGCCGCCCGCCGCTTGGCCGAAGGCTAAGCGGCGAACTTTCCGAATTCCCAACTCCGGCCGGGGGCCGCGGCGAACAGCGACTTGGTGTACTCGTGCTTGGGGGCGCCGAAGACCTGCTCGGCGGCGCCGTATTCGACCACCTTGCCCTGGCTCATCACCGCGACGTAGTCGCAGATCTGGGCGGCGACGCGCAGATCGTGGGTGATGAACAGTACGGCGAGGTTCAGGCGCTGGCGGATCTCGTCGAGAAGTTCCAGCACCTGCTTCTGCACCGAGACGTCGAGGGCCGAGACGGCCTCGTCGGCGATCAGCAGCTCGGGCTCCATGGCGAGCGCGCGGGCGATGCAGATGCGCTGGCGCTGGCCGCCCGAGAACTGGTGCGGATAGCGGTCGAGCGCGTTGGGGTCGAGCCGCACGGTTTCCATCAGCTTGCGGGCGCGGGCCATCGATTCGGCGCGGCTGAGTCCGAAATTCATCGGTCCCTCGATGATCGAATCGCCCACCGTCATGCGCGGGTTGAGCGAGCGGTAGGGATCCTGGAAGACGATCTGGACGCGGCGCCGGTAGGGACGCATGCGCTGCACCGGGATGCGCGCGATCTCGGCATCCCCGATATAGACGTTGCCCTCGGTCGGATCGATCAGGCGGGCAATGCAGCGTGCCACGGTCGACTTGCCCGAGCCCGATTCGCCCACGATGCCCAGCGTCTCGCCACGGCGGACGTCGAGATCGACGTCGATCGCGGCCTTCACGACGCGTGCCTTCTGGAAGAAGCCCTTGCTCGAGTAGACCTTGCCGAGCTTCTCGGTGCGCAACACCGTCTCGCGGTCGAGCCGCACGCCGCGATGCGCCGGCACGATCGACGGCACCGACGAGATCAGCATCCTGGTATAGGCTTGCTGAGGCGCCGACAGGATCTGCTTGGTGGGGCCCATTTCGACCAGTTCGCCCCAGCGCAGCACGGCGACGCGATGGGCGATCTCGGCGACGACGCCGAAATCGTGCGTGATGAACAGCACGCCGGTGCCCTGGCTGGTCTGCAGCTCGGCGATCAGCTTCAGGATTTCGGCCTGGGTGGTGACGTCGAGCGCGGTGGTCGGTTCGTCGGCGATCAGCAGTACCGGGTCGAGGACCAGGGCCATGGCGATCATGATGCGCTGGCGCTGGCCGCCCGAGAGCTGGTGCGGATAGGAGGCGTAGATGCGCTCCGGCTCGGGCAGTTTCACGCGGGCGAGAATGCCGATGATCTTGGCCTTGCGCGCCGCCGCGTCGAGCTTGGTGTGGGTCTGCAGCACCTCGTCGATCTGCTCGCCGCAGGTCATCACCGGATTGAGCGCGGTCATCGGCTCCTGGAAGATCATCGACATGCGCGTGCAGCGCAGCTCGCGCAGGCGTTCCTCGGTGGCGGTCAGGATGTTCTCGCCCTGCAGCAGGATCTCGCCCGAGGTCGGCTTCAGTGCCTTGGCCAGCAGGCCCATGACGGTGAAGGCGATCACCGACTTGCCGGAGCCGGACTCGCCCACCAGGCAGACGATCTCGCCGGGATTGACGGTGAAGCTCACGTTCTCGACCGCGTGGGCGCGGTCGGCGCCGCTCGGCAGCGAGACGGCGAGGTTGCGGACTTCGAGGACGGGCTTGTTCGCGGAGTCGGACATCAGACTTTCTTGCTCATCTTCGGATCGAGCGTGTCGCGCAGACCGTCGCCCATGATGTTGATCGCCAGCACCGTGAAGGCAAGGAAGATGCCGGGATAGAGGATGTTGTGCGGGAACACGCGGAACAGCGTGCGGCCCTCGGCCATGATGTTGCCCCAGCTCGGGATTTCCGGCGGGATGCCGATGCCGAGGAAGCTGAGCGCCGCCTCGACCAGGATGGCGGCGGCCGCCAGGAAGGTGCCCTGCACGATCAGGGGCGCCACGGTGTTGGGCAGGATGTGGCGGAACATCAGGACCCAGGTCGGCGTGCCGACCGAGATCGCGCCTTCGACGTAGGGTTCCTCGCGCACGGTGAGCACGATCGAGCGGACCAGGCGCACGACGCGCGGCACGTCGGGCACGACGATGGCGAAGATCACGGTGATCAGCCCGGCGCGCCAGATCGAGACCAGGGCGATCGCAAGCAGGATGCCCGGGATCGCCATCAACCCGTCCATGATGCGCATGATGATGCCGTCGGCCCAGCGCACGTAGCCGGAAATCAGGCCGATCATGGTGCCGATGGCAATTGCAAGGATGGCCACCGCGACACCGACGGCGAGCGACACGCGCGTGCCGTAGATGACGCGGCTGTAGACGTCCCGGCCGAGACTGTCGGTTCCGAATATCGCGACACGCTTGGCGGTCTTGCCGTCGTCGAGGCGGTAGGTGACCTCGGTGCCGGGCTTCTTGTTGCGCGCGGCCGGATCGATGCGGGTCGGATCGACCGTGCCGAGCACCGGCGCCAGCACGGCGATCGCCACCATCACCAGCATGATGAAGCCACCGATGATGACGAACGGATTGCGCAGGGCCACCTGCCACAGCGGCTTGCGCTTGGCCGACGCCGCCGAGATGGAGGCGGAGTCGACGACGTCTTCAGGTGTAATCGCGCTCAATAGCGGATCCTCGGATCGAAGAAGGTGTAGCTGATGTCGATCAGCAGGTTGACCAGCACGTAGACGACCGAAAACATGAGAATGACGGTCTGGATGGTCGGGAAGTCGCGGCTCAGCACCGCCTCGACGGTGAGGCGGCCGAGGCCGGGCAGGCCGAACACGCTCTCGGTCACGACGGCGCCGCCCAGCACGATGGCGATGCCGATGCCGACCACGGTCATGATCGGTACCGCGGCGTTGCGCAGCGCGTGCCGCATCAGCACGACCCGGTTGGACAGGCCCTTGGCGCGGGCGGTGCGGATGTAGTCCTCGTTAAGGACTTCCAGCACCGAGGCGCGGGTGATGCGCGAGATCAGGGCGATGAAGCCGACCGACAGGGTGATCGACGGCAGCACCATGCGCTCGAGAAAGGCCCAGAAATTGACGCCGATCCGGGTGTAGCCCTGCACCGGCAGCCAGCCGAGCTCAATGGCGAAGACGTAGATCAGGCAATAGCCGATGACGAAGCCCGGAACCGAGAAGCCGATCACGGCGAAGCCCATGACGCAGCGGTCGAACAGAGAGCCCTGCTTGTAGGCGGCCATCACGCCGATCGGCACGGCCACGACGATGGCAAAGGCGATGGTGCAGATGCCGAGCGCCAGGGTCGGCTCGATGCGCTGGGCGATCAACTCGGCGACCGTCTTCTTGAAGAAGAAGCTCTCGCCGAAATTTCCCTGCAGGATGTTGCCGATCCAGATGCCGAACTGCTGCCACAGCGGCAGGTTGAGGCCAAGCTTCTCGCGGATGTCGGCGATCTGGTCGGAGGTGGCATTGTCGCCGGCGATCACCGCGGCGGGGTCCCCCGGCGTCAGCCGGAGCATCATGAAAATCAGGACCGCGACAATCGTCAGGACGGGGACGATGGCGATCAGGCGTCGGGCGATGAAGTCGATCATTCTGTTCCTTACCTGTCACCCCGAGCGAAGCGAGGGTCCTTTATGGCTCCGGAAATAGTCTTCGCTCCGCTCGGGATGACAGCGAAACCGTCCAGGGACGGCCCCGCTATCACTTCTTCTCGATGTTCCACATCACCGGGACCGGCGCCTTCAGCCAGCCGGTGATGTTCTTGCGTTGCGCGCCTGGGCCGTACCACTGGCCCACCCAGCCGTACTGAGCGGTCTCCAGGGCACGGTTCTGCACCGCCTTGGCAAGCTCCTTTGCCTTGGCGGGATCGGTCTCCTTGGAATAGGCGTCGCGGAGCTTCTCGATCTCCGGATCGGTCGGCCATCCGAACCACGACTTGTCGCCCTGCGCCACCATGTAGGTGTTTGATATCGGGTTCAGGATGTCGGCCGCTACTGTGAAGGTGTGGAAGATGTTCCAGCCGCCCTGCGCCGGCGGATCCTTCTTGGTGCGGCGCGTGACCAGCGTCTGCCAGTCCATCGACTGCATGTCGACCTTGAATCCGCCTCTTTCGAGCTGCGCCTTGGCGACTGGCGCCGTGTTGGTCAGCACCGGCAGCGTGGTCGACTGCATCAGCACGACCGGCGTTCCGTCGTAACCGGCTTCCTTCAGAAGAGCCTTGGCCTTCTCGTAGTCCGGCTTGACGAACAGGCCATTCGGCGCCTCGAAGGCGTTCGGCGTGCCGCCGATGAAGGCGGCCGAGCTCACTTTGTAGTACTCGGGCTCGCCTACCGTCGCCTTCAGGTACTCCTCCTGTGCGATGCAGAGCAGCGCGGCCTGGCGGATCTTCGGGTTATTAAAGGGCGGTTGCAGGTGGTTCATGCGGTACACGAACTGCTGGCCGAGTGGGTTCCAGTCGAACGTTGTGACGTTCTTGTCGGCTTTCAGCACCGGGATCAGGTCGTGCGGTGGCTGCTCGATCAGGTCGATCTCGCCGGCAATGATCGCGTTCACCTGCTGCTGCGGGTCGGGCATCTCGATGATCTCGACGCGATCGATCTTCACCACCTTGCCGCCGCTGAGGCCCGAGGGCGCCTCGCTGCGCGGCTTGTATTTCGGATTTTTAACGTAGACGTGCTTCTCGCCGGGCTTGGACTCGGCGTTGACGTAAATGAAGGGCCCCGAGCCCATCTGGCTGTCGATCTGCTTGAAGGGATCGGTCTCGGCGACCTTCTTGGGCATCATGAACGGCACGTTGGACGAGGGCTTGCCGAGCGACTCGAGGACGAGTCCGTACGGCTCCTTGAGCTTCATCGTGAAGGTCTTGGGATTGACCGCTTTGAACTCGGCGACGAAGTCCATGAGCTTGAGGCCCATCGCGTCGCGCCTGCCCCAGCGCTGGATCGAGGGAATGCAGTCCTCCGACGTGACTGGCGTGCCGTCGTGCCATTCCAGCCCATCGCGCAGCGTGAAGGTCCACAGCGTCTTGTCGGCCGACACTTCGTACTTGTCGACCATCTGTGGTTTCACTTCGTTGTTCGCGTCCATCGAGAACAGCGTATCGTAGATGAAGTAACCGTGGGTGCGGGTAACATAAGCCGTCGTCCAGATCGGATCGAGGATCGTCATGTTGCCGTTCTGGACGAACTTCAGAACCTTGTCAGCGGCGCGCGCCGGCAGGCCGGATCCGGCAATCACCGCGCCCGCTGTCAGCGCGCCGAACGTACGCCGCTTCATCCGATTCTTGCTCATATGACCTCTCTGTTTCTCTCCCATCGATGAGGGCGGACCCTTCCGGACCCGCCCTCATCGATGGGCACGCGGGTTTCTCCGCCGAGAACCCCGCGTGCGTCTTCGCTACTTCTTCGAAACGTTCCAGAACACCGGTACCGGGGCGATCAGGATGCCGTCGATGTTCTTGCGCAATGCCATCGGCGCGTACCACTGGCCGACGTTGATGTGGGTCGGATTGTCGACCCAGTACTTCTGCAGATCGATGGCGATCTGCTTCTGCTTGGCCGGGTCGGTCTCCTTCGAGAATTCGTCGCGCATCTTCTCGATTTTCTCGTCGCACGGCCAGCCGAACATCGCCTTGTCGCACGACGCATTGAAGAAGCCGGCCATCACGGGATTGAGGATGTCGGCGGCAACCCACGACGTGAGGAAGGCGTTCCAGCCGCCGGCATTCGGCGGATCCTTCTTGGCGCGGCGACCGACAACGGTCTGCCAATCCATCGACTGCATGTCGACCTTGAAGCCGGCCCGCTCGAGCTGGGCCTTGGCGACCGGGGCGAGGTTGGTCAGAACCTGCAGGTCGGTCGACTGCATCAGCACGACCGGCGTACCGTCATAGCCCGCTTCCTGGAGCAGCTGCTTTGCCTTGGCGGCGTCTCCGTTCAGCACGCCCGCCATGCCGTCTTCGCTGGCCAGTGGCGAACCGCAGACGAAGACCGGCTTGCAGACCTTGTACCATTGCGGATCGCCGATCGTAGCCTTGAGGAAGTCTTCCTGGTTGAAGGCAACCATCGCGGCGTGACGGATCTTTGGATTGTCGAACGGCTTGAACAACGTGTTGAAGCGGAAGACGTACTGGTTGCCGAGCGGGTTGCCGTTGAACAGCTTGATGTTCTTGTCGGAACCGAGCAGGGGCAGCAGGTCATGGCTCGGCGCCTCGATCATGTCGATCTCGCCGTTCTGGAGCGCGGCGACCTGAGTCTGGACGTCGGGCATGGCGATCCATTCGACGCGATCGACCTTGACGACCTTGCCGCCGGCGAGGCCCGAGGCTGGCTCCGAGCGCGGCTTGTACTTGGCGTTCTTGGTGAAGACGATCTTCTCGCCCGGCTTCCATTCGCTGGCGACAAAGACGAAAGGTCCCGATCCGACGACGTCCTCGACCTTGATCTGCTGCATGGGGTCGGTGTCGGCCGTCTTCTTCGGCATCATGAAGGGCACGTTCGACGACGGCTTGCCGAGCGACTGCAGGACGAGGCCGTATGGCTCCTTCATGTTCATCTTGAAGGTTTTGGCGTCGACTGCCTCGAGGCTCTTGACCGAGGCTATCAGCTTCTGGCCCATCGAATCGCGGGCTGCCCAGCGCTTGATCGAGGCGATGCAGTCCTCGGAGGTCACTGGCGTGCCATTGCTCCATTCGAGACCGTCGCGCAGGGTAAAGGTCCAGGTCAGCTTGTCGTCGGAGACCGTCCACTTGTCGACCATCTGGGGCTTCACCTCGAACTTCTCGTCGAAGGCGAACAAAGTGTCCCACACCATGTAGCCGAAATTTCGCTGGATGTAGGCGGTGGTCCAGATCGGATCGAGGATCTTTACGTCCGAATGCATCACGGCCTTGATGGTCTGGGCCTGGGCGCCGATACCACCCGTCAGTCCCGCGATGCCGGCGGCCATTGCCACGGCAAACGCGGCCTTCCTGAAGTTCAACATCGAATACTGCTCCCTAATTGGCGGCTTGCTTTGCAAGATTCACGCCGCTTCCCCGTATAGGAACAGTAGCAGTCCCGAACCCCCCTCTGACAAGCCGATTCAGGGCCAGTGCGCCCGTGCTGCGCCGTCGGCATACTCCTCGCAGGGTCCGAGCGAACGGCGATCAGCGCGGCCGGCTGTTTGCCTTCTCGATCAACTCGAGGATGCCTTCGACCGCGGCCATGGCGACGATGTCGCCGAAGCCCGCCCATGTGCCCTTGGTTGCCGCGACCGGCACGGGATTCGACTGGTCGACCTTGCCGATCTCCTTGCCGGCTGCATCGCGCAGCACCCAGCTGATCGACAGTTGGGTCATGCGATCGTCCATCGCCGTCAGGCTGACGCTGGCGGAAACCGAATAGGCTTCGTCACCGGGTTTGTCTGTTACGACTATTTTGTTGGAGCCCAGCGCGCGACGCATGCCGGACTGGAGCTGGCGGTTGCCGTCCGATGGCGCTCCGCTGACGGTCGCCACCGCCACCTTGGGCAGCTTGGCGCCCGGCGCCGCGGCCTGATTCTCGGGCCGGTTCGCCGTCTTCTGGATCGAATCGTCGGTCGGGACTTCCGGCACGGTAATTCCGGCGGCGACCTGGCCGGGCGAGCGTGCCTCGAAAGTCGGCGGCCGGCCCATCAGGGTGGCAATGCGCGGCGCCGCCTGCTGGGCGATGCGCGATACCAGGCGGTCGCTGGCCGAGGCGAAATCCTCGGGCTGGGTCACGGTCTTGCTGGTCGCCGGGCCCTGCACCCCGCGGGGGCCGAGCACGAACCAGTTGATCTCGACCTCGATGCCCGAGCCGAAGGCATCGCGCGTGGTCATCGCGCCGGTGATCTTGATCGGCGCGCGCGCCGGCTGGAGGGCGGCGACGACGCCATAGGACTGGAGTTCGATCGCGATGGCGGCGGCGACGCGCTCGGCCATCTGGGTGGGCATGTTGGCGGGAATCTCGATCGTGGCTTCGGTCCTGTCCTGCTTGGGCGGCCGGGCGATCGCATCGGATTGCTCGTGCGCGAACGGCTTGGGCGTGTCGACGCAGGCCGCCAGCGCCAGGATCGCCGCCAGCGCCAGGACGGCGGTCAGAGCATGGCGCATGTCGCGACCGTTCCGAGCAGGCAAACGAATACCAGGATCACCAGATAGGGCACGTCAGCTCCGGAGCGCGATCGCCGATAGCCCTCGACCGTAGTCACGCACGCCCTGCAGCGTGTTGCGGCGGTAGCTGAAGAAGTCCTCGGTGGCAGCCAGCGTGTCGTGTCGGGTGGCATCGGCGGTGACGCCCGTTCGGGCGATGCGCCCGAGCAGATAGCCCGCGAGATCGAAGATGAAATGCCCGGCGCGCGGCGCGGTCCTGAAGAAGCGGTCGTTGGCCGGGTCCTGCGCGAGGAAGGGTGCGGGGAACTCGGGGCCGACTTCGTAGGAGTCGCGGCCGATGCAGGGGCCGATCGCGACGCGAATCTGCTCGCGGCGCGCGCCGAGCTTCGCCATGGCGGAGATCGTGGCCTCGACGACGCCGCCCAGGGCGCCCTTCCAGCCGGCATGACAGGCGCCGATCACGCCCTTGCCGCTGTCGGCGAGCAGCACCGGCGCGCAGTCTGCGGCCAGCACGCCCAGCACCACACCCGGCCGGTCGGTCACCAGCCCGTCGGCCTTGGGCGCGCCCGGCGAGGTCCAGCGTGTGTCGGCGACGGTCAGCACGTCGGTCGAATGAATCTGGTGCAGGGTCAGGAGGTCGGTCTCTCCGACGGCGAAGCTCTCGGCGGCGCGGCGGCGGTTCTCGCGCACGTTGTCGGGACTGTCGCCCGAGCCGTAGCCGCAATTGAGCGACGAGTAGAGACCATCGCTCACGCCGCCGCGGCGCGTGAAGAAGCGATGGTCTATGCCATCGAGCCCGCTCAAGCCGGGGGCCTGGATCGTCGTCGCCTGGATCATCGATTAGTCCGAGGGAGCATCTGCAAAGCCGGCCGGTTCGCCGCTTCTGTCGTCGCCGAGCGCCAGCACGCGGAACAAGGTGCCCATTTGATCGGGCCCGATCAAGCGCGCGAGACTTGCGTCGACGGCATGTCGCTGCGCGTCCGACGCCTGACGCTTCAGGATTTCTGCACGCTGCAGGATTCCCAGCCGGCGCAGGAAGTCGCCCTGGCCGACCGGGCCGAAGCTGCGCACGCCTGCGGTTTCATCGAGGGCGGCGCGGACCAGGGCGGCGAAGTCGACGTGCGCGCTGAGATCGGTCTCGCCAGGATGGTCGAGGATATCGGCGCCGCGATGGCCGCGGACCGCCTGCAGCGAGGCGCCGCTGCCGGTGTCGTAGCCATAGTCGACGATCAGCGCCCAGCCGCTGTCGCGGCGCAGGCGCTCGCCAATCGCGGACGCGATGGCGCGCGCGGGCTCGCAGAGTTCGGCTTCGGCGCCGGGCACGGCGTCCGGCAGCAGTGGCGCGAAGGGCGAAACACCGGGCGCCAGCGCCATCACCAGGGTTTCGCCGTCGGGTGAGAGGCCGACCATGCGCTCGGTCCAGCCGTGCGCTGTTCGATGGAACTGCCTCACCGGCAGGGCGTCGAAGAATTCGTTGGCGACCAGCAGCAGCGGGCCTGCAGGCACGTCGTCGAAGCGCTCGTGCCAGCGCGGACTGTAGGCCGCGAGGCGCCTCTTCTGCTCTTCGCGCAAAGCGCGGTTGGTTTCGACCAGATGCAGCTTCATCGCGGCATGGAAGCCCGGCACGCCGCGCGTGGCGCGCAAGGCGTCGACCATCAGAGTGCCACGGCCGGGACCGAGCTCGACCAGTTGCACGGCATCGGGTGCGCCCATCGCGAGCCAGCGATCGGCAAGCCAGGCGCCGAGCAACTCGCCGAACATCTGCGAGATTTCCGGCGCGGTGGTGAAATCGCCCTCTTTGCCGATAATCTGGGCGCCGAGCGACAGGGCGCGGCGGTAGTAGCCGAGGGTCGGATGGCCGAGCGCTTCGGCCATGAAA
>CAWUOG010000026.1:0-18157 GCA_963923875.1 uncultured Alphaproteobacteria bacterium | reverse complement strand
CGCGCCGGCTCCGCCCAGGATGAGAGTTCTGCGATTCATGGATGACGTTCCTCGCGTGAACTGGAAGTGCTTTAGAATCGCGCAATCCGGAGGGCATGACCAGCGCACACGGCGGGCACTCACCGGAAGGTGATTGCTGTGGGCGTCCGCGACGCCAACTGGGGGAGGGCGCCCAGCTGGCATCTCCCCGCGGCCGGCGGGAAGCCTCAGGCCGCCGCGCGCTTCTTTGCTTGCTCGACGATGCGTTCGGCGGTGCGCCCGGCCAGTTCCTGCAGATGGTCGAACTGGGTGCGGTAGGTGCCGATGCCCTGAGTCACCGAGCGAATCTCGACGATCATGTCGGCGACCTCGGACTCCGGCATTAGCGCGGAGACCGCGTCCCATCCGTTCCAGTCCGGCCGGGCGTCGTAGCCCAGCAGTTGGCCGCGTCGGCCGGAGATGAGGCGCTGGATGCGCGAGGTTGAGTCCGACGGCGCCGCCACCGTGACCTTCAGGATCGGCTCGAGCAGCACGGGTTTGCACTTGGGCATGGCCTCGCTCATGGCGATGCGCGCGGCCATCTTGAACGACATCTCCGAGCTGTCGACGGAGTGGTACTGGCCATCGAGCAGGGTGACCTCGAGATCGACCACCGGCTGGCCGAGCGGACCCTGCCTGAGATACTCGATCAGCCCTTCCTCGACGGCCGGGATGAAGTTGCGCGGTACCACGCCGCCGACGATCCGGTCGACGAAACGGAAGCCCGAGCCCCGCGGCAGTGGCTTGATCTCGATTTTGATGTCGGCGAACTGGCCGTGTCCGCCGGTCTGGCGTTTGTAGCGTGCATGTTGGGTGGCGCCCGTCTGAATGGTCTCGCGGTACGCGACCCGCGGCGTCTCTGTGTCGACTGCGACGTTGTAGCGGCCGGCGAGCTTGTCGACCGCGACCTTCAAGTGCATCTCACCCTGGCCCTTGAGCAGCAACTCGTGGGTCTCGGCCCGCGCCTCGAAGGAAAGCGAAGGATCTTCCTCCACGATGCGATGCAGGGCGCCTGAAAGCTTGACCTCGTCGTTGCGGTTCCTTGCCGAGAGCGCGAGCGCGAAGACCGGCGGCTCGGCGCCTGGGAAGTCGCGGACCTGTGCGATGCCCGAGGCGGAGATCGCCTGGCCGGACGAGAGTGCGTCGATCTTGGCGAGGGCCACGATCTCGCCGGCACGGGCTTGCGCCACCTTGTCGAGACGTTGCCCGAAGGGGCGGAAGAGGCTGCCGATACGCTGACCCCCCAGGCTCTGGCCCTCGGCAATCGCACCGGCCCAGACCCGGCAGAGCGAGAGCTTGCCAGCATGCGGCTGGTGCACGACCTTGAAGCATTCGGCGATTCCGCCGCCATTGATCGGCAGCATCCGGCGTCCGGACGTTTCCGCGGAGAACGGCGCGTCGTGGCGCAGCGCCTTCAGCAGACGGCGCACGCCATTCTCGCGATCGCCGGCGCCGAGCAGCACCGGCGCGATCTGGTCGGCGCCGAATTCGTCGTGCAAATCCCGGTAGATCAGCGACTTCTCCGGCGCCACGTCCTCGATCAACTGCTCGAGCAGGGTGTCATCGAATTCCGACAGGGTCTCGAGCATTTCCCGCCGCGCCTCGCTCTCGCGCGGCAGTATCTCGGCGGGCATCTCGATCAGGTCGGAGGCTCCGCTCGACTTGTATCTGTAGGCACGCTCGCTCACGAGATCGACGTAACCGACCGCCTCCTCGCCACCGTCGGCCGTTGGCTTGCGAATTGGCACCTGACGCAGAACCAGTTTGCGCGAAGACACGGTCTGCAGCGCCGCCAGCATGTCGCGTACCCGCGCCTCGGCGGAATCGATCTTGTTGATGAACAGGATATGGGGAATGTGGTGGTCTTCAATGTACTTCAGCAGAGGCGTCAGCGCGGCGACGCGCTCGGGGCTGGGTTCGCAGACCACGACTGCAGCATCGCATACCGCCAGCGCCGCGAAGGTGTCGTGTAGAAACTCGATCGAACCCGGGGCGTCGAGGAAAGTCCACTGGTCGCCGAGATAGTCGACCGAGGCGATATTGAGTTCGGTGCCCATGCTGCGCTTGCGTGCCTCGGGCGCGCCATCGCCGACCGAGGTGCCGGCGCGCGTCGAGCCACGGCGGCCGATGGCGCCGGTGGCGTAGAGAAGGCTCTCGAACAGCGATGTCTTGCCCGACAGGTACGGCCCGCACAGCGCCACCACGCGATGCGCGCCGCTGCCTGGTCTGCCCCCGGTAATAGTCCCGCTTCTCGGATCGCTC
Organism: uncultured Alphaproteobacteria bacterium; assembly: GCA_963923875.1. Lineage (GTDB taxonomy): Bacteria > Pseudomonadota > Alphaproteobacteria > Reyranellales > Reyranellaceae > Reyranella. The sequence continues at coordinate 15,877 of CAWUOG010000026.1, read as the reverse complement.
ATGACAACGTCCTCCTTCTTCGCAGATACATGCGTCGAAGCTCCGGACGAATCGCTGCCGACCGTTGACCGGAGCGAACTCTTTGTCGAAGGAAATGCTTTCACTCCCCGCCGGGGGAGTCAATGCGCGCGGAACTGTGGACGAGTTTGCCGCCGATGCCTTCGGCGACCTGTGGCGGATATCGCCTTCAGCGACGATGAGCCGGCGATGGCGGCAGCAGCCGATCTATCGCATGGACCCAGGCCTCGCACGCCGCCTCGTAGGACAGCTTGTAATGCTCGCGCAGGCGACCCCAGTTCTCGAAATCGACGATCCCCTCGAGCGCCGCGACGATGGCGATCCGCTGGTCGGCCGGCAAGGTCCCGAGTTCGGGCTCGTACATGAGTTCGATGCGGGTCCGGGTAAGTGCGCGCAGCATCTCTATGCGCTGGCGTACTTCCGGCACAGCCTGATAGGCGCGAAGAACGATCCGCCACAGCGGCAGCCAGGCTTCGCAGTTGCGCGCCCGTACTTCGACCTGAAAGCGGATGCGCTCCTGGCGGCCCGCCTGGGGCTTGTCGCCGACCGGCGTGGAAAGCCCCATGGACATGATGTGGTCGAAGGCCGCGATGCCCAGCGCCTTGAGATCGGGGAAGTGACCGAAAATGCCGCGCTGGGAGAGGCCAGCTCGAGCGGCGATACGATCGGCGGTCGGGATGCGCTGAGTTTCACGCAGCAGCGTCAAATAGGTGTCGATGATCAGTGCATGAGTGCGCTGGCTTCGCGCCCGGCGGCCATCGAGTCTCTTGGACTCCGTCTCGGAGGAAGCACTTTCGGCTGCGTCGATCTTCGGCGGCTTGTCGCGCGCCACTGACTTGTCGGCATTGTTCGTGAACACACGTAATTTCACCGCGAGCGGTGCTTACGATCAAGCAGCACGCGCGAAACGTTTCGCGAAAAATGCAACCATGCGAATTACTATCGCTGTCAACAAGTGGATCTGTATTTGCAGTGACTACTCTTCCTGCCTCAGATGATCGCGCTGCGTGATCCCGGTGTAGCGCGTGCGGAAGCGGCCGCGTCGCTGCAGTTCGGGCACGACGAGGTCGACGAACTCCTCGATCGCGCCGGGACTGTGAGTCGGTGACAGCATGAAGCCGTCGCCACCGACGAAATCGAAGAAGGATTCGAGTTGATCGGCGACCTCGGCCGGCGTGCCCACCATCTGCGGCAGGCCGACACTCTGGCCATGATTGCGCGCGACCTGCTCGAGGGTGAGCAACTCGCCGGTCAGCGTGCGGTAGCGCGTCTGCATGCGCTGCAGTTTGGGCTCGGTGCGATGGGCCATGATCGTATCGAGCGGCAGCGTGGAGAGATCGAAGTCGAGGTGACCGGACAGGATCGCGAGACCGCCTTCCAGCGGCACCAGCGCGTTGTGCTCCGCCTGCCGTTCGAGCGCCTCCGCGCGCGTGGCTCCGAGAATCGCCTGCACGCCGAACAGCAGCTTGCAGGCGCCGGCCGGCCGGCCATAGTCGACCGCGGCGCGCTTGATGTCGTCGTATAGCGCGCGGGCGCCTTCCAGGTTGGGCTGGATTGCGAACACCGCATCGGCATAGCGCGCGGCGAAGTCGCGGCCCTTGCCTGAGGTGCCGGCCTGCAGGATGGCCGGACCGCGCTGCGGCGAGGGCACGACGTTGAGCGGTCCGCGCGACCTGAAAAAGCGGCCCACGTGATCGATGCGACGCACCTTGTCGGGATTGGCGAAGATGCCCGCCGCGCGATCCATCACCACGGCATCGTCGTCCCAGCTCGCCCACAGCTTGCGGCAGACTTCCATGAATTCGTGCGCGCGGTCGTAGCGGTCGTCGGTCGGCTTCATCTCCTCGCCGTAGTTGGCCGACTGGTTGTGGTTGAGCGTGGTCACCACGTTCCAGGCTGCGCGGCCGCGCGTGAGATGGTCGAGCGTGGCCCACAGACGCGCAGCGTGGAACGGATGCTGGTGGCTGACCGAGTAGGTGGCGCCCAATCCGATGCGGTGGGTGACGGCGGCCATGAACGAAAGCAACGGGATCGGGTCGTGCTCGGGCGCCTGTGTGGCGTTGCGCAGCGACGGCGCCAGCGAGCTCGTGAAGGTGTCGGAGATGTAGTTGAGATCGGCGAAGAACACCATGTCGAACAGCCCGCGCTCGCACGTGCGGGCGATATGCTGGTAGAGCTCGGGGCGCATCCAGTCGAAGCCGGCTGCCGCCGTCTTCGGATGACGCCACATCGCCAGGCTGTGGTAGGTCGGGCTGTGGCACAGGAACTGCGCCAGATGCATCATCGGTTTGGCCATGGCCGCACCAGTATAATGGCCCCGGGACGCAAAGGGGCAGCGGGAGGAGACCTGGGATGTTCGTGCTGTATCACGGCTGGAAGTCGAGCGCGTCGCGGCGCGTGCGGCTGTGCCTGGCTGAAAAGGGGCTGAAGTACGAGAGCCGCATCATCGACCTGGCCAAGGGCGAGCATCATTCGCCGGAATATCTGGCGCGCAATCCCAACGGCGTCATTCCGCTCCTGATCCTGCCAGACGGCCGTTCGCTCTATGAAAGCAGCACGATCAACGAGTATCTCGACGAGACCTATCCCGAGCCTCCGCTCAGACCTGCCGATCCCTATCAGCGCGCCGAGATGCGCAACTGGGTGCGCCATGTCGACGAGCGCATCGGCAATCTGATCGTCTTCAACTGGAAGCACGGCATCGCGCAGGTCGCGGCCAAGCTGAGCGACGCCGAACTGGCCGAGCGCATCCGGAAGATCCCGAGCAAGGAGCGGCAGGAGGCGTGGCTGCGCGCTGCGCGCAAGCCTTATACGCCGGCGGAAGAAGATGAGGCGCGGCGCAAGCTGGTGTTGATGCTCGACAGGATGGAGACGAGCCTTGAGGACGGCGACTGGCTGGTCGGCAACCGCTATTCGCTGGCCGACATCGGCATCGTGCCGTTCGTCAAACGCATCGACGAGGAGATCGCACCCGACGAGGTCTCGGAGAAGAAGCACCCGAGGGTCCTGGCCTGGTGGCGGGCCGTGCAGGCGCGGCCGGCCTTCACCGAGGCACGGATCCGGCCGTTCGGCGAGCCCTGATCTGGCGCTAGTTCAGGCGCCAGATCGCGAAATTCAGCGCGGTCGCGAAAGTCACCCAGGCGATGTAGGGCATCATCAGGATGCCCGCCCATTGGCTGTGGCGGCGGAAGGCGGCGATGGTCGCGGCGATCGCGAACCACAGCAGCACGACCTCGACCAGCGCACCGCCGATCCAGCGCGCGCCGAAGAACAGCAACGACCAGCCGAGGTTGAGCGCGAGCTGCAAAGCGAACAGCATCAGCGCCGGCCGCGCCGCGCGCCAGCCCGCGCTCCGCCACGCCAGCCAGGCTGCGACCGCCATCAGGATGTAGAGCGCCGTCCAGACCGGTCCGAAGACGCGGTCCGGCGGATTGAAGGAGGGCTTGGCCAGGGTCTGGTACCAGGTGCCGACCGACTGTGCGGTCGCCAGCGCCCCAAGGGCGCCAACGGCCAGGCAGAGCGCGATCAGGCCGGCGAGGACAAGAAGCTGGCCGGTTGGCGAAGGGCGGGCAGCGGGGGCGGTCATGACCGGTATTACGCGCCCGAAAGGGCGGCGGATGCCACAAGCGAAACGGGCGGCCTTTGGGGCCGCCCGCGTCGATAGCAGGTATGGACGCTCAGCTCAGCGCCGCGCAGGCGCGCTGGATGCGCCGGCCGGCTTCCTCCAGCAGCTCCGTCGCGGTGGCGTAGGAGATGCGGAAGGCGGGGCCCTGGCCGAACGCCGAGCCCTGGACCACCGAGAGGCCCTCGGCCTCGAGCAGGTAGTTCACGAAGTCGGTGTCGTCCTTGATCACCTTGCCATCCGGGGTCTTCTTGCCGATCGTGCCGGCGCACGACGGATAAACGTAGAAGGCGCCTTCCGGCCGCGGGCACTTCAGCCCCTTGGTCTGGTTCAGCATCGACACGATCAGGTCGCGACGCTGCTTGAAGATCGCGACGTTCTTGGCAATGAAATCGGTCGGGCCGTTGAGCGCCGCCACCGACGCCGCCTGGCTGATCGACGAGGCGTTGGACGTCGACTGGCTCTGCACCGTGATCATGGCGTCGATCAGCTTCTGCGGACCGGCCGCGTAGCCGATGCGCCAGCCGGTCATGCTGTAGGCCTTCGACACGCCGTTCATGGTGAGCGTCCGGTCGTAGAGCTTGGGCTCGACCTCGGCCGGCGTCGCGAACTTGAAGTCGTCGTAAACGAGCTTCTCGTACATGTCGTCGGTCAGGATGTGGACCTGCGGGTGCTTCAGCAGCACGTCGCACAGCGCGCGCAGGTCGGCCCTGGTATAGGCCGCCCCCGTGGGATTGCTGGGCGAGTTCAGGATCAGCCACTTGGTCTTGGGCGTGATCGCGCGCTCGAGCGCCTCGGGTTGCAGCTTGAAGCCGGCCGACTCGGGGCACTGTACGATGACAGGCGTGCCGTCGCCGAACATCACCATCTCCGGATACGACACCCAGTAGGGCGCCGGGATGATGACCTCGTCGCCCGGGTTCAGGGTGGCGAGCATGGCGTTGAAGATGATCTGCTTGCCGCCCGACGTGACGACGGTCTGGCTCGGCTTGTAGTCGAGGCCGTGGTCGCGCTTCATCTTGGCGACGATCGCCTGGCGCAGCGCCGGTGTGCCGGGCACTGCGGTGTACTTGGTGTCGTTGTTGCGGATCGCCGCAATCGCCGCTTCCTTGATGTGGTCGGGCGTCGGCATGTCGGGCTCGCCGGCGGCGAGGCCGATCACGTCTTTGCCCGCCGCCTTCATCTCCAGGAACTTGCCCTGTGCGGCATTGGTCGGAGAGGGCTTGATGCGGCCAAGACGGTCGGCAATGAACGCCATAACGCTGACGCCTCCTTCGGGGCGGGTGACAAACGGGCGCGAACCTACTGGCGGAGGCCTTATCCCGCAAGGCGGCAAGGGGGATAGCCGGGCTATTTCTGGTAGGTCCGGGGCTTAGCTTGCCTCAGTCGACCATCTTCACGGAGGCCGAGACGCTCATCTTGGCGCCGCCGAAGCCCACCCGCCGGCCGCTCACCGGGGCGGCGTCGTGATAGTCGAGTCCGACCGCGACGCGAAGCGAATCGCCGCGCGGAGAAATGCCGTTGGCGGGATCGAACCCGACCCAGTCCAGCCCAGGCACCCAGGCCTCCGCCCAGGAATGGCTGGTCAGCCCGACGTGCAGCGCGGGATCGTCGTTGCGCAGATAGCCGCTGACGTAGCGTGCCGGCACGCCAAGCCGGCGGCAGCAGGCGATGAAGACATGGGCGCTGTCCTGGGCGACGCCGGCGCCGCGCGCGAGCGCTTCGGATGCGGTCGTGTCGACGGTCGACACGCCGCTCTTGTAGGCGAGTTTCTTGCCGACGCGGGCCATCACTTCGTGAAGCGCGGCGACCCGCTGCACGGGATCGGCGGCGCGCTCGGCGAGGCCGACGATCACCGGATCGAAGCTCGCGTCGTGGCGGGCCAAACCCGCATTGCGCAGCCAGAACGGCGGCGGCAGCGTGGGCGTCTCGGCGTAGCGCAGCCACTGCTCGGCGCCGCTGAATTCGTAGAGTCCGGCGACTGCGATCTCGACCGCGTCGTGCTGCTGCGCCACCGAGAAGGTCGTGACCTGGTTGCCGTGACCGTCCTGCCATTCCGAGCGCTTGCCCGGTCCATCGATCCGCCACTGCAGGATGCGCTGGCCGGCGGCCGGCTTGGGCGTAAGCCGCACGTCGTGGATCGAATGGCCGCTCGACTGGTCGAACTGGAACCGCGTGGTATGGTTGACGGAGAGGCGCATGCGGTCGCTCAATCCAGCAGGAACTGTCGGCCGATTTCGTTGCTGAGCGTGGCGATGTCATCGCGCACGCCGCCCAGGAACTTGTGCAGGCCGGATTCGAACACGCGGTCGATGCGGGCATAGCGCAGTCGCGCATGCAACTCGCCCGCGATCCGGTCGGCCTCGCCGCGCGCCCCGTAGGTCTCGGCCAGTTCGCGCATCGAAAGGTCGACCATCCACAGGCAATGATGCACCGATCGCGGCACATCGCGCCGCAGCATCATCAGCTCGGCCACCCTCATGGGGTCGAGCGACGCGCGGTAGATGCGCCGGTAGGTGCGCACCGCGCCGATACAGGCGAGCAGCTCCGACCAGGCGAAGTAGTCCATCTCGTCGGCGTCGGGATTGCCGTCGGGCCTGAGCGCATGGAATTTCACATCGAGGATGCGCGCGGTGTTGTCGCCGCGTTCGAGGAAGGCTCCGAGCTGGAAGAAGTTGTAAGCCTCGTCTCTCAGCAGCGTGACCTGTGCGGCGCCGAAGATCATCACCGCCTGCTTCTTGACCGATTCGATCAGCGCGCCGCGGTCGAGGGAATCGCGGTTGCCGCGCATCTTGGCACTGAGTTCGAGCCACAGCGAATTGAGGCTCTCCCAGACGTCGACCGTGATGTTGTTGCGCTCCTCGCGCGCGTTGCGCCGGGCGAAGCCGATCGAACTCACGATCGAGGACGGGTTGTTCTCGTCGAAGGCCAGAAAGTCGACCAGGCTGGACAGCCGGCCGCCCTGGCTCTGGTGCTGGCGGAACTCGTCCTCCATGCCGAAGATCGCCGCCACGCCCTCGGCTTCCTTGCCGCGCGACTGCAGCGCCATGCGCTGCGTCGCCTCGATCAGGCGCGCCGTCGTCTTGGCCCGCTGCAGGTAGCGGCCCATCCAGTAAAGGTTCTTGGCGGTGCTGCTAAGCATGCTGGCTTTGCGCCTGATTCTGGCCAGGCTCCGGCGCCACAACCGCCGGGCCCGACTCCGGCGCCAGTACCCAGGTATCCTTTGTTCCGCCGCCCTGGCTCGAGTTCACGACCAGCGAACCTTCCTTGAGCGCGACGCGAGTCAATCCGCCCGGCACGATGGTGATCTTCTTGCCCGACAGCACGAACGGCCGCAGATCGACATGGCGTGGCGCCACACCCTGCGCCACGAAGGTCGGGCAGGTCGAGAGCGCCAGGGTCGGCTGGGCGATGTAGTTGGTCGGCCGCGCCTTCAGCAGGCCCGCGAACTCCTCGATCTCCGCCTTGCTCGAGGTCGGGCCGACCAGCATGCCTTTGCCGCCCGAGCCGTGGACTTCCTTCACGACCAGTTCGCCGAGATGCTCGAGGATGTATTTCAGTTCGTCCGGACGATCGCCGCGATGGGTTGGCACGTTCTGCAGGATCGGCGCCTCGCCGAGATAGAAGCGGATCATCTCGGGCACGTAGGTATAGGTCGACTTGTCGTCAGCCACGCCGTTGCCGAGCGCATTGACGATGTTCACGCGGCCGGCGCGCACGGCGCCGAGCAGGCCCGCGACGCCGAGGTAGGAATCCGGCCGCATCGCCAGCGGATCGAGGAAGGCATCGTCGATGCGGCGGTAGATCACGTCCACCCGCTGCGGTCCGCGCGGCGTGCGCATGTAGACGCGACCCTCGTCGACGAACAGGTCGGAGCCCTTGACCAGCTCGATGCCCATGTCGTCGGCCAGGAAGGCGTGCTCGAAATAGGCGCTGTTGTAGTGGCCGGGCGTCAGCAGCACGACATTGGGTTCGGCATCGTCGCTGAACGATACCGAGCGCAGAGTGGCGAGCAGTTCGTCGGTGTAGTTGGCGACCGGCAGCACGCGCATGGCCGAGAACAGCTCGGGCGCCAGCCGCATCATGACCTCGCGGTTCTCCAGCACGTACGACACGCCCGACGGTGTGCGCACGTTGTCCTCGAGGACATAGAAATCCTTTTCGCCGACCCGAACCAGGTCGATGCCGGCGATATGCGCGTGCACGCTGCCCGGCAGCTCGAGGCCCTGGGCCATCGACACGAACTCGGCGTTCTGCAGCACCTGCGTCTCGGGGATGACCCCGGCGCGGCAGATCTCGCGCTCGCCGTAGGCATCCGACAGGAACATGTTCAGCGCCCGGACGCGCTGGACCAGTCCCCTGTGCAGGAACTCCCATTCGTCCCACGCGATCACCCGCGGGATGATGTCGAAGGGAATCGTCGTCTCGGCGCCGTCGGCCGCGCCGTAGGCGCCGAAGGTGATGCCGTGGCGTCGATAGAACTGGTCGACCTCGTGGCGTGTGGCGGCGATGCGCTCGGGCGAGGTGCGCTCCAGCCATCGCGCGACACCCTGGTAGGGCGGGCGTATGCCGCCACCGGCGCCCGATCGCATTTCGTCGAATATCTTGGCCGCTACCGGCATTTCGTCCCCTGTCGAATCCCAATATAAGCAAGGGGCGGGCCAACAAAGAAGGCCCGTATGAGGCCGCGGGCGGGGGGATGCCATGAAGCAGGTCGTGATCGACAGCTATGGAACGCCGTGGGACGTCGCGCGCTGTGCCGAGGTGGCCGATGTCGGTGCCCCGGCCGCCGACGAAGTCGTGTTCGACGTGCTCGCCTTTCCGATCAATCCGGCCGACATGTGGTTCTGCAAGGGCAGCTATCGGTTGAAGCCGCCGTTGCCCGCGACCCCGGGCGCCGAATGCGTCGGCAGGATCACCGCCGTCGGCGCGGGCGTCCGGCATGTCAAACCGGGCGACCTCGTCATCAATTTGCAGAGAGAGAACTGGACGCAGAAGCGCAAAGTGAAGGGCGACGACGCCATCCCGTTGCCGGCCGGCATCGACCTGAAGCAGGCGGCGATGGTCCGGATCAATCCGCCGACCGCCAAGCTCATGCTGTCCGACTTCGTCGACCTCAAGGGCGGCGAGTGGGTGATCCAGAACGTCGCCAACTCCGCGGTCGGGCGGCTGCTGATCGTACTGGCGCATCAGCGCGGCCTGCGCACGGTCAATGTCGTGCGTCGCGCGGAGCTTGCCGAGGAGCTGAAGCAGCTCGGGGCCGACCTGGTGATCGCCGACGGCGACGACCTCGCCCGGCGTGTCGCGGCAGAGACCGGTAATTCCGCGATCCGGCTCGGTATCGAGGCGGTCGGCGGGGCCGCAACGGGACGGCTGGCCAACTGCCTCGCGACCGACGGCACGCTGGTTCACTACGGCTCGATGAGTGGGCAGAACCCCGACGTCGACCGCTCCAATTTCATCTATCGCGGCGTGCGGCTCACCGGATTCATGCTCGGGCGTTTCCTGGCGCGGCGCAATGCCGAACAGATCCGCGCGATCTACGCCGACCTTGCGCAGCAGGTGATGTCGGGCAAACTCCACGCGCCGGTCGACACGGTCTATCCGATCGAGAAGATCAAGGACGCGCTCGCCCACGCCGACAAGGGCGGCCGCAACGGCAAGATTCTGGTGAGCCCCAACGGCTCGATTTGAAGACGGATGATCTCGGGGAGAGGCAGATGAGTTCAGATGTGGCGGAGGTCGAGAAGGTGCTCCAGACCTATTTCGACGGTCTCTACGAAGGCGATACCGGCAAGCTGGGCGCGGCCTTCCATCCGATGTCGCACCTGTACAGCGTCGGCGCCGATGGCAAGGCCGCGGATTTTCCGCGCGCCGACTGGTTCAAGATGGTCGAGGGCCGCAAGTCGGCCCAGGCGAACGGCAGCGAACGGCGCGACCGCATCGTGTCGATCGACTTTTCCGGTCCTGGTACCGCGTTCGCCAAAGTCGAGTGCCAGATCCCGCCGCGCTACTTCACCGACTACCTGACCCTGGTGAAAGCCGACGGTCGCTGGCAGGTCATTTCAAAGACCTTCCACACTGTGACGAAGGACAAGTAAATTCGCTTATTCCTCTCCCCCACCAGGGGGAGAGGGGAGGCGAAGAGGAACAACCTCTTCCTGGCGACAGTGCGAACTCTCGCGCTTCGCTGCGCGAAGCCCTGCCGCCCGCCATCGCGAGCGTCGCTCGCTCGTCAGTCCTTCGCGTCGGCGGCGACCTGGACGCGGATCATGCGATCGGGCGGGGCTGGCACCGCGCCCGACTGCGGGTCGCCGCGCTTGATCTTGTCGACGAATTCCATGCCCGACGTGACCTTGCCCCACACGGTGTACTGGCCGTCGAGGAAGTTCACGTCCTTGAAGCAGATGAAGAACTGGCTGCGCGCGCTGTTGGGATCGTTGGTGCGAGCCATCGACACGGCACCGCGGGCGTGCGGCTCCTTGCTGAACTCGGCCTGCAGCTTGTCGCCCATGCCGCCCATCCCGGTGCCGTCCGGATCGCCGGTCTGGGCCATGAAGCCCTCGATCACGCGATGGAACACGACGCCGTCATACTTGCCCTCGCGGGCGAACTTCTTGATCTGCGCCACGTGCTTGGGTGCGAGATCGGGCCGCATCTCGATCACGACCCGGCCGTCTTTCAGGTCGATGTAGAGCGTGTTTTCCTTGTCCATCACGGTCACTCCTTGACGTCCGCGGCGACGCGGACCTTGATCATCTTGTCCTGCGGCGCCGGCACGGCGCCGGACTGAGGGTCGCCCTTCTTGATCTTGTCGACGCACTCCATGCCCTTGGTCACCTTGCCCCACACCGTGTACTTGCCGTCGAGGAAGTTGGAATCCTTGAAGACGATGAAGAACTGGCTCTGCGCGCTGTTGGGGTCGTTGGTCCGCGCCATCGAGACCGTTCCGCGTATGTGCGGCTCCTTGGAGAATTCCGCTGGCAGCTTGTCGCCCATGCCGCCCATGCCGGTGCCCTGCGGGTCCCCGGTCTGCGCCATGAAGCCGTCGATCACGCGGTGAAAGACGATGCCGTCGTACTTGCCGGCGCGCGCCAGCGCCTTGATCTGCGCCACGTGCTTGGGCGCGAGATCCGGCCGCATCTCGATCACGACCCGGCAATTGTCCTTGAGGTCGATATAAAGGGTGTTCTCCTTGTCCTGGGCCGAGGCCGGCTGAATGAAGGGCAGGGCGGCCAGGGAGAGGGCGACGGCAAAAGCAAGTGCGGTGCGTGTCTTCATGGCGGCGGACCTTGGACGGGAGAGACCTGAAACACAAGAGCGCCCGTTACGTTTGCGGGGGCGCTTCCCTGAGAGGTTTCTATTGTCGCACGCGGGCGGCTGAAATTGCCTGAGGTGTGCATGGAATGCCGTGGCGTTTGGCCCGGCGACGGGCCAAAGTGCGTCGGCGGCCGGTGATGGGGGCCGGCGGTTGCGCCGGTTTCCGGTCGTGTGTGGCGATGCGTATTCGGGAAGTCATAGTTAAACGGAATTTCGGATGACCGCCCAGAGCGGCGGGGGACAGCCCGATAACGAGGGGCGCTCCTCCACAAATTCGGTTCTAGAGCGACCGGACGTTCCCGCTTCGGGAGCGCGCCCGGCCGTGCGTCCGCTCGACCAGCTTTTCCCGCTCGGCCCCGACAGCGCGCGCGCCGCCGCCATGCAGGAGACGTGGCAGGCCTTTGGCGCCGAAAGGGACGGCGCGGTGCGCGCGGCACTCCTGCCCGAACGTTCGCCGCCCGAGGTCGCCTATGCCGTAGGCGAAATCGTTCATGCCTTCTTCCGTTCGCGCGTGCTGACCCTCACCAGCCTCGAGTTGCGTCGGCTGGTTGCCGAGCTGCTCGAAGCGTACGCGCCAACGCCGGAAAAGTCGGCGCCCGCAATGCCGGCACCAGCTCCCGCCGCGCCAGTGGCCAATTCCGAGCCTCCCGAGGTCGTCACCGTGCCGGCGCCTGCTCCAGCACCGACACCGGCACCGACACCGGCACCGGCACCGGCGCGAGTCGAGGCCAGGGCCGATCTGGGTTCGACGCCGCGTTCCGTCGTCAGCTTCGCGTCCGAGCCCGCAGCCACACCTTGGGAAGGCGAGGAACGCCGTCAGCCGGAGCCGTCGGTGCCCGACAGCATCTTCGAGCCGCCGCCTTCGCAATTGGTGAGCCTGCTCGGTCGCGAGGACGCCGCGTTCGACCGGCTGCTCACCGCTGTGCTCGACACCGCACGTCAATTGCTCGGTACGCTTCGCGACCGTGCCGTCACAAGTGCGGCGATCCTGCAGGCGATCGAGCGGGTCGCCGGCGACGAGGGCGAACCGCTGTCGGCTGAGACCCGCCAGCGCCTCGCCTTGTTTGCACGCACCGAGCTGGCCGGCCTCGGCCTGATCGACCGGCTTTGGGCCGACCCGACGGTGCACGCCATCTTCGTCAACGGCCCGGGTACGGTGCTGGTCGAGCGCAACGGCCAGGTCGAGCCTTCGAAGGAATCGTTCCGCGACGAGGCACACCTTGTCGAGTTGCTGGGACATCTGATGCCGCGGCCGGCGACCGGGGTCGCGCAGTTCAACCTGCGCGACGGCGGTACCGGCACCGCGGTCTTCCCGCCGGCCGCGCCGCGCGGGCCGGTGGTGACGATCCGCCGCGCCGAGCCAGGCGCGGCGACGTTCGATCGCCTGATCGTGGCCGACGTCCTGGACCGCCGCATGGCCGACTTGCTGCGCCTGGCCGCCCACTGCCGCCTCAACATCCTGGTCGCGGGCCCGCCCGGTTCGGGCAAGAGTGCGCTGCTCGCCGCCCTTGTGCGCGATCGCGAGCAGGCGCGGGTGGTGACGGTGGCGCGCAACCGCATCTTCCACCGGCCCGCGCCGTCGAGGGTCGAACTGGTGGCGGTGCGCGGTGTGACGCCTCTGGCGACTCTGATCGGCGCCGGGGCAGGGCTGCAGCCCGACCTGCTGGTGGTGGATTCCGTCGAACTAGAAGACGTGCCCGCCCTTGTGGAACGCCTGGCGCGGTCACGGGGCACGGTGGCGGCGGTCGAACCCGAATCGCTTGCCTTCGGCCTCGCCCACTCGGTCGACCTCGTTCTGCGGCTCGGCCGCGGCCGGGACGGCCAGCATCGGGTGACCGCGATGCTCGACGGCAAGGGCAACGCGCTGTTCGTGCATGAAAAGGACGGCTTCCGCCGGCGCAGCACGGCGCCGTCTTTTGCAGCTACCGTCGGCGGCCTGGGCCTCGGCGGGGCACTGGCCAGCATCCTGCGCTGATCCGCGGCGCCGGAATTCCCGAGTGCGACCGGCCGCCACATACCGAGCGGGGTCGAAAACCCGTTACCACCCACTCCTATATCTGGTACTAACCGCTTTGATTTGCGGGGGATTTTGCGGGTCGGAACCCACCAGAAGGGGGACCCGCTGAAGGGACGGTTGCATGATCGGCAAGCGCGTTTTGGGCCTACTTGGATTGGCGGCGGCAGCCTTCGGATTTGCCGGGCCGGTCGCAGCGCAGCAGCCGGTGATCGGCGTGCCGCACGACTGGCAGATGGGCTTCCCGGCGTCCTACACGCCGGTGATGGAGCGCCTCGCTTCGTTGCACGATCTGCTGCTGGTCATCATCACGCTGATCTCGCTCTTCGTGCTGGCGCTGCTGATCTACGTGATGTTCCGCTTCCACGCCTCGCGCAATCCGAAGGCGACCACGGTCACGCACAACACCACGCTCGAGATCGCCTGGACCATCATTCCGATCCTGATCCTGGTCGTGATCGCCATTCCGTCGTTCCGCCTGCTCTATTACGGGGACAAGGCCGTCGACGCCGCGATGACCATCAAGGTCACCGGCCGGCAGTGGTACTGGTCGTACGAATATCCCGACTTCGGCAATTTCCAGGTCGACAGCCGAATGCTGTCGGAGGCCGACCGCGCCAAACTCAAGCCCAACGAGCCGCGCCTGCTCGCGGTCGACGAGGACATGGTGATCCCGGCCAACACGACCGTCCGCATCATCGGCACCGGCGCCGACTCGATGCATGGCTGGACCGTGTGGGGCTTCGGCATCAAGAAGACCGTGATCCCCGGTCGTATCAACGAGGGCTGGATCAACGTTCCCAAGGAAGGCATCTATTTCGGCCAGTGCTCGCAGATCTGCGGCAACGGCCACTCGTATATGCCGATCGCGGTGCGCGTTGTGTCCAAGCCCGAGTTCGACAAGTGGGTCGAACAGAAGAAGAAAGCCGCGGGTCTGGCGCCTGAGCAGGCGCCGACCACCGACTTCGCTTCCGCCACCGTTCCCGCCAACCGCTAAGCGCTTCTCCGCAGGAGACATAAGAAATGGCTACCGCGCACGGCGCCGCCCATCACGGCCACGATCACAGTCACGACCATCACACGCCGACCGGCTTCAAGCGCTGGGTCTACAGCACCAACCACAAGGACATCGGCACGATGTACCTTGTGTTTTCGATCTTCGCCGCCCTGATCGGCGCGAGCTTCTCGGTGCTGATGCGCATGGAGCTGCTGCACCCCGGCGTGCAGTTCTTCAACAACCCGGACGGCACGCCGAATGGCCATCTCTGGAACACCGTCGTCACCGCGCACGGCCTGATCATGGTGTTCTTCGTGGTCATGCCGGCGCTGATCGGCGGCTTCGGCAACTGGTTCGTGCCGCTGATGATCGGGGCGCCCGACATGGCGTTCCCGCGCATGAACAACATCAGCTTCTGGCTGCTGCCTCCGGCGTTCATCCTGCTGCTGCTTTCGGCGGTGATCGGTGGCGGCGTCGGTACCGGCTGGACGATCTACGTGCCGCTGTCGACCCAGCAGGGCGCAGGCATGGATCTCGCGATCTTCTCGCTTCACATCGCGGGCGCCAGTTCGATCCTCGGTGCGATCAACTTCATCACCACGATCCTCAACATGCGGGCGCCGGGCATGACGCTCCATCGCATGCCGCTGTTCGCCTGGTCGATCCTGGTGACGGCGTTCCTGCTGCTGCTCGCACTGCCGGTTCTGGCGGGCGCGATCACCATGCTGCTGACCGACCGCAATTTCGGCACGCACTTCTTCGATCCGGCCGGCGGCGGCGACCCGACGCTGTTCCTGCACCTCTTCTGGTTCTTCGGACACCCCGAGGTGTACATCATGATTCTGCCGGCCTTCGGCATCGTCAGTCACATCGTGTCGACCTTCGCGCGCAAGCCGGTGTTCGGCTATCTCGGCATGGCCTACGCGATGGTCGCGATCGGCGTCGTCGGGTTCGTCGTGTGGGCGCACCACATGTACACGGTCGGCATGGACGTCGACACCCGCGCCTACTTCGTCGCGGCCACGATGGTGATCGCGGTGCCGACCGGCGTGAAGATCTTCTCCTGGATCGCCACGATGTGGGGCGGTTCGATCAGGCTCGAGCTGCCCATGCTGTGGGCGATCGGCTTCATCTTCCTGTTCACCGTCGGCGGCGTCACCGGTGTCGTGCTGTCGAACGCCGGCGTCGATTACGCGCTGCACAACACCTACTACGTGATCGCGCACTTCCACTACGTGCTGTCGCTCGGTGCGGTGTTCGGCATGTTCGCCGGCTTCTACTACTGGATCGGCAAGATGACCGGCCGGCAGTATCCGGAGTGGGCGGGCCAGATCCACTTCTGGACCACCTTCATCGGCGTGAACCTCACCTTCTTCCCGATGCACTTCTCGGGTCTGGCGGGCATGCCGCGCCACTACGTCGACTATCCCGACGCGATGGCGCACTGGAACTACCTGTCGTCGATGGGCGCCTTCCTGTCCTTCGGCTCGACCATCTTCTGGCTGATCTTCGTGGTCTTCGGCACCCTGCTGGCCGGCAAGAAGGTCGGCGCGAACTACTGGGGCGAGGGCGCCACCACCCTGGAATGGACGGTCGACTCGCCGCCGCCGTTCCACACTTTCGAAGAGCTGCCGCACTTCTCCGCGACGGCTCACCACTAGGGAACTTGAGCGGCGGGGCGCCAGAGATGGCGCCTTCGCCTTGAAGGGCCATGAGCGACACTGCGCAACTTCTCACCGACAGGATCGACGCGAGCCCGGCCCGCGTGCGGGACTATGTCGACCTGCTGAAGCCGCGGGTGATGTCGCTGGTGGTGTTCACCGGCCTGATCGGCGTGCTGATTGCGCCGACGCACATTCATCCGTTCGCGGCCGCCCTCGCGGTGATCGCGATCGCGCTCGGTTCG
>CAWUOG010000025.1:0-19078 GCA_963923875.1 uncultured Alphaproteobacteria bacterium | reverse complement strand
CCTAAGCCTTCGTCGGCAGCGTCAGATGTGTATAAGAGACAGTGTTGATGATCGTGTAGTCGTACTCGGCCCAATGACTCATCTCGTCGGCAGCCTTGCTCATGCGCCTCGCCACGACGTCAGCCGAATCCTGGGCGCGCGAAATCAACCGGCGCTCGAGATCGCGCGTCGACGGCGGCAGGATGAAGACGGTGACGAGATCGTCGCGGCCCTTTTCCTTGAGCTGCTGCGTGCCCTGCCAGTCGATGTCGAACAGCATGTCACGGCCCGCGCTCAGCGCGGCCTCGACCGGACCCGACGGCGTGCCGTAGTAATGGTCGAACACGCGCGCATGCTCGAGGAATTCGCCCCGGTCGATCATGCCGCGGAAGGTCGCCGTGTCGATGAAGCGGTAGTCGACACCGTCCTTCTCGCCCGGCCGCTTGTCGCGGGTCGTGCAGGAGATGCTGAGCGAGATCTGGGAGTCGTTGCCCAGGAGCTGACGCGACAAGGTGGTCTTGCCCGCACCCGACGGCGAGGACAGGACCAGCATCAGGCCGCGGCGCTGGACGGAGGGCGCGTCGTCATTCGACATTCTGAACCTGCTCCCGCATGCGCTCGATGGCGCCTTTCAGATCGATGCCGATGCGCGTCAGCTCGATGTCGGCTGACTTCGAGCACAGCGTATTGGCCTCGCGGTTGAACTCCTGGCACAGGAAGTCGAATTTTCGGCCGACCGGATTATCGGGGCGTGCCTCCTTGAGCAGACCGCGTGCCTGGTCGATGTGGGCGGTCAGCCGGTCGAGTTCCTCGCGCACGTCGGCCTTGCCGACCAAAACTGCGACTTCCTGCGCGAAGCGCTCCTCCGAAAGCTGCGGCGCACGTTCGAGAAGATCACCGAGCTGTGTTTCGAAGCGCGACTTGATGGTGCCGATCTGCAGCTGGGCGCGCTCCGCGGCACGCCGGCAGAGGCCTTCGATTTCGTCGATATGACCGGCGATCACGCCCGACAGAGCGCTGCCCTCGGCGGCGCGCGCAACGGCCAGCGATTTCAGCGACTCCGCCAGGGTCGCGAGCAGCGCCTTGTCGAGCCGGGCGATCGCCTCCTCTGTCTCCTCGCCTTCCTCTTCCTCCTCGATGACGCCGCGAACCCGAAGCAGGCCATCGGCCGACGGCGCCGAGGCGCCAGTGGTTCTGCGGATCTCGTCCACCAGCGTGGCGAGTTCGCCGAGCAGATCCCTGTTGATGCGCAAGGGCTTTGCCTGACGCGCACTGGTGACGATGAGACTGAGCGATATGTTGCCACGCTTGAATTGCCCGGCAGTCGCGCCGCGCGCATGGTTCTCCAGCCGGTCGAGTCCCTGGGGTACGCGGCAGCGCACTTCGAGATTGCGTCCGTTGACGCTGCGCGCCTCCCACACCCAATGTCGCCGGTCATCCGAACCCTGCGCCCGGGCGTATCCCGTCATGCTTGCAATCACTTCGAACCCGCTCCGAGATGCGCTCCACTGGCCGCTTGACGGCGCGCCACTTTAGTATCGCCCTCGGAGGCAAACAACGCGGCCAACGCCAAGGTTATCCCATGAAGCACTTCAACAGCATCGTGATCACCGGCGCCTCGAGCGGCATCGGCGAGGCGTTGGCGCTCGACTACGCCGCGCCGGGCGTCGCGCTGGCGCTGAGCGGACGCGACGCAGCCCGCCTCGAGGCCGTCGCCGCAGCCTGCAGCGCCAAGGGCGCCACCGTTGATGCTGGCCTCATCGACGTCGCCGACCGGGCGGCAAGCGCCGCCTGGCTGACCCGGTTCGACGACGCGCATCCGGTCGACCTGGTGATCGCCAATGCCGGCATCTCGATCGACAAGGACAATTCTTCGCTCGATGACTTCTCGATCGTGCACAAGACGATAGACGTCAATGTCGGCGGCGTGTTGAACACCGTAGAGCCGCTGGTCGGCCGCCTGATGGCACGCGGCAGAGGCCAGATCGCCATCGTGTCGTCGCTCGCAGGCTTCATCGGCCTGCCCTATTCGGCATCTTACAATGCCAGCAAGGCCTGCGTGCGCGTCTGGGGCGAAAGCATCCGCTACGTCCTCAAGACGAGGGGCATCGGGGTCAGCGTTATCTGTCCAGGATTCGTGGTCAGCCGGATTACGGCCGACGCGCCTTTCCCCATGCCTTTCCTGATGACCTCAGCGCGCGCCTCGCGGATCATTCGTCGCGGGTTGGCGCACAACAAGGCGCGCATCGCCTTTCCCCTCGGCACGAAGGCTGCCGTCTGGCTAGGCAGTGTCCTTCCCGGCTCGTGGACCGCTCGTCTACTCGGCGCCTAACTCTCGGATTTCGCGATGTAAGGCGAGTCCGCGATGCTCCAACGAGCGGCCGGCTCCTGCCGGAAGACCTGGCGCAAATGGACCTCGTCCGGTCCGTCGGCGATGCGCAGCAGTCGCGCCATGGCATAGGCGTGATGGATCGGCGTGTCGTCGCTGCCGCCCATGGCACCGAAGATCTGCATTGCCCGATCGGCGACCCGCTGAGCCATTTCCGGCACGGCGACCTTGGACATCGATACGTCACGCCACGCCAGTTGGTGGCCTTCGGCATCCAGCCGTTCAGCAGTTCGCAGGACCAGCAGCCTGGCCTGTTCAATCTCGATGCGCGAGCGGGCGATCGCCTGCTGCGCCGAGTCATAGTCGACGACTGCCCTGCCGAACGTCCTCCGCTCGGCGGCCCGCGCCATCATCAGCTCTACCAATACTTCGCTGGTGCCGATGGCACGCATGCAGTGATGCAGGCGCGCCGGGCCCAGCCGAGCCTGGGCTGCTGCGAAGCCCTGCCCCTCGTCGCCTAGCAGGTTTTCGGCCGGCACGCGCACGTTCCTGAATTCGAGCTCGGCAATCGGCGCGATCTTGTCGTCCCAGCCCATGAAGCGCAGCTCGCGCACGATCCTTAGCCCCGGCGTCTTCATCGGAACGATCACGCAGGAATGGCGGCTGGTGCGCGCAGCCTCGGGTCGCGATACGCCGACCACGATCACGAAGGCACAGGCCGGATGGGCCGCTCCGGTGATGTACCATTTGCGTCCGTCGATCACCCAGTCGTCACCGTCGCGCCGCAGGGCCGTGGTGATGTTCGTGGCATCCGACGAGGCAACGTCGGGCTCGGTCATGCCGAACGCCGACCGCACGTTGCCCTCGAGCAGCGGTTTCAGCCACCGCTCCTTCTGGGCGGGGGTCGCCACGTGCTGCAGCATGATCATGTTGGGCACGTCGGGCGCCTGGCAATTGAAGACCTCCGGTGCCCAGGGAAGCCGCCCCATGATCTCGGCGAGTGGCGCGAAGGCGCGATTGGACAGACGATCGGGCAACGCCAGGTTCCACAGTCCTGCTGTCCGTGCCCTGCCCTGAAGCGCCGCCATGAAGGGGGCAGGGTCGCGGCTCTGCGCGACATGCCGGACCCACTCGCGGTGGCGCGGCAAGATCTCGGTCGCGAAGAAGGCGCTGACGGCGGCGGGCAGGTCTTCGGTCACTTGTTCATCTGGTCGGTCAGAAGGGCCGCCGCCCCGCCTTGCTCTTTGCCGTACTTCAGCAAGGCCGAGCGCCCGCCGGCAGCGTATGCGGCAACCGCGCCAAGCAGGCGTCTCAGCTGATCGGGGCTGTTACGGTCGAATTTACACCACGCGCCGCGGGTCAGCTTGGCAATCTGCGGGAACAGGCGCGACGCCACACGGTCGTCGCCCTCCTGAAAAACGAAGACGGGAAGGCCCAGCAGGCCGAGTTGTCCCGCCTCGTGACCGATCTGGTCGATATCCTCCTCGCAGCAATCGCCGACAAACACCACCGCGTCGATCCGGCTCTCGCGGCGCTGGTCGGCGGCGTAGCGCAGCAGGCGGGCAATCTGGGTGCGACCCGCAAGGCAGCGCACCGAACTCATCAGGCGCGCAAGTTCGCGACCGTCGGACGTCCAGCGGCTTATCTTGAATTCCTCGAAGCCGCGATAGAAGGCGAGCCGCACGTCGAGACCGCCCAAACTGTCGGTGGCAGCGAACATCTCGCCCTGTATGGCACAGGCGTGATCCCAGGTCGGCTCGCGGCTCGCGGTGGCGTCCATCGCGAACAGCAGGCGCCCACGACCGGCGCCACGAGTCACCGGCAGCCGCTCGACCTCACGCACAAATGCGTCCACGGCCGAGCTTCCTTTTCGCGGCATGTCGAGCGGTCCGGGTCTGTTCATTCTGTTCAAGCTTGCTGCCTCTTGGTCTCCCGGCGCTGTTTGGCAATGATCCACTCTTGCCCGATGAGATACAATCCACCCAATGAATCCGCCCGCCCGCCACAGGCGTAGCTCGCCATGGTCCAACGTGCTGCTCGTGATCGCAACCGTCGTGCTGGGCGTCGGCGCCGCCGAAGCCACGGTCCGCGTGCTCAACGGCCAGCCGCTGTTCGCCTTTCCCCTCCCTGACGCCCTGCCGTGGGACGACGTCAAGCCGGAGGACCTCGACGCCGTACCGCGTGTTCCGGGCGTGCAGCGATCGTGGTTCGAGGTCAAGCCTCAACCGCTGTCCAATCGCAAGGAGACGCCGCCCGACTGGCGAAAGCTCTACGATGAACTCGCCGCCAAGGTGACACCCAGCACCCTTTTTCGGCCGATCGACAGCTTCAAGGTCTGGAACACCGCACGCCTCCCAACGCTCTGTGCTCGGCGCTTCTTTGCCCAGTCGCCGGCGCACATCAATGTCTACGACCCGCCAGACGGCGATGCCGCTCCACCCTACCGCTTCCTGCCAAACGCCACTTTCCCCAACGGCTTGGTCACCAATCAGATGGGGTGGCGCGGAGCGCCAATCGAGACGCCGCGCCGGACGCGCACCATCCGCATCGTCTTCGTCGGCGGTTCGACTGTTATCGAGAACCACGAAACGCCGTTCTCCTTTCCCGAACTTGCCGGTCACTGGCTGAACATCTGGGCGAAAGCCCGCAAGCTCGACGTGAATTTCGAGGTCCTCAACGCCGCGCGCGATGGTATCGGCTCACACGACATTGCCGTCATCGTGCGCAATGAGGTCCTGCCTCTACGGCCCGACCTTGTCATCTACTCCGAAGGCGGGAACCAGTTCGAGATGGGTTCGCTGGTCGAACGCATGCCCGATGCCAAGCCTGTACGGCCGGGCAACGGCGGGATCATCGTGCCGCCATGGCTGCGCGAGGCTGCGCGCTATTCCGCCCTGCTTGACCGGGTCCAGATTGCCCTCGGCTATGTCGGCTCAGACCTCGACGGCCGCGAGTGGCCCAAGCCCGACTACAAGTTTGTCTGGCCGGCTGGGCTGGACGAGCAGGATCCCGACCTCGCCTATCCGAAGCTTCCCGTCACCCTGAATTACATCCAGCACGACCTCGACCGCATCCGCGCAGATCTTGCCACCATCGGCGCCGAATTCGGGCTCACCTCGTTCTTCTGGATGGTGCGCGACGGTATGGTCGTGGACGCCGCGCATCGCCCCGCCATCCTGACCCAGCTCAACGTCAACCTGTTCCCGTTCCGCTACCGTGATATCGAACGGATGGCAGCGTTCCAGAACCGGGTGCTGGCCAAGTACGCAAGGGTGCACGACCTGCCATTCATCGACCTGGCGGGGCAGCTGCCATTCTCGCCCAGCCTGTATGCGGATGCGGTACACGCGGGGCCCGCAGGCTCGAGGCTGCGCGGTTGGATCGCGTTCCAGCAGTTGCTACCGACCATCGAAAAGCATCTGGCCGACAAATCGTGGCCTCGCGCCTCCGGCCCGCCCACGCCGCTGCCGCCTTTCACGCCGCGGGAAATTGCCGTTCCCTGCAAATAGCCCCTAGGGTAGGATTCTCGTTACAAGAACGACAAGAACAATGACGGGAAACGCCTTGAGTTCGGGGACACTGATCCTGCGGGTCTTTCTGCCGTTCGCGTTCGCGTACTTTCTCTCTTACATCTTCCGTGGCGTGAATGCCGTTATCTTCCCCTACCTCGAGCGGGACATCGGCATCACCGCGGCCGATCTCGGCCTGCTGACGTCAGCCTTTTTCCTGTTCTTCGCGCTGATCCAGCCCGTGCTCGGCGTCATGCTCGACCGCTACGGACCGCGCCGCGTGCAGACCGTGCTGCTGGCGATCGCGGCGCTGGGGTCGATGCTGTTCGGGCTCTGCACGTCGTTCGGCGAGCTGATCGTTGCGCGCGTGCTGATCGGCATCGGCTTCGCTGGCGGCCTGATGGCGGCGATCAAGGTGTTCACACTGTGGTATCCGGCGAGGCAGTGGGGCCTCGTCACCGGCTTCCACATGATGGCCGGCGGCACCGGCTCGATGGCCGCGACGCTTCCGATCCAATGGTCGCTATCGGTAATGTCCTGGCAGGGCCTGTTCTTCTGGCTGGCCGGGATCTGTCTTGCAACATCACTGATCCTGTTCGCCGTGGTGCCCGACAAGCCGGCGACCGGTCCGCGAGGCACGCTCCGTGAGCAATTCAAGGTCACCGGCATCGTGCTGACCGACGGCTTCTACTGGCGCATTCAGCCGCTGCTCGCCGTCCAGCAGCTCGCCTTCATCGGCTGCATCAGTCTGTGGATCGGCCCGTGGCTGCGCGACGTGGGCGGCATTGCCGACAAGGAAATGCGCGCCGACATCCAGCTCTATACGACCGCAGTGATGACACTGGGTTTCGCAATGAGCGGCGTGATCGCTGGCCAGTTCCGGCGAGTGGGAGTGAGCGACTTCGCCTCGGCCGGCATCACCAGCATGCTGTTCGCGCTGGTCTGCGGTTGGCTCGCCTTCATGCCGCCGATCCATCCTCTGCTGCCGTGGGCCCTGTTCGGGTTCTTGGGCGCCCTGCCCATCCAGTACATGCCGGTGATGGTCGCCTCCTTCCCGCACAACTACGCGGGCCGTGTCAGCACCAGCTCGAACCTCGTGGTGTTCAGCGTGATCTTTGCGGGCCAGTGGGCAATCGGCAAAGTCGTCGATTTGTGGCCGCGCACCGCCACAGGCTATTCCCCCGACGGCTACAGTTGGGCGTTCGGCATCCTGTTCGTCTTGCAGCTCATGGGGCTGGCATGGCTGGTGATGTCGCGTGGCCGTCCGATGGCCCGCGAGACGCTGGCGGCGGCAGATTGAGCGCGGTCACCAGATCGCGCACCTCCTGACGGGCGGCGACGTGGCTCATCGTCATAGAGGGACCTGACCCGCGCTTGAGATCCAGCAAGGTCAGACCGTTGAGAAACAGCTCGCGATAGATCACACGCTCACTCAACCCTTGCGCGGTGCGAAAGCCGATGCGTTTGGCGAGCGCCTCGATCACCGTGCCCATGTCGCGTTTGTTGCGCGCGGCGATCGACGACAGCCGGTTGCGCACCACAATCCAGTCGACCGGGCGCTGGCCCTGCATGGAGCGGATCTGCCGCTGCTTCCACACGGCCTCGGCATAGATCGAAGGCCGCACGATCTTGAGAGTGTCCGGGTCGACCCGCGCCAGCAGGTCGAGATCGATGAAACTGTCGTTGAGCGGCGTCAGCAAGGTATCGGCCCAGGTGTGCGCCAACCGCGACAGATGCGTGTCGCTTCCCGGCGTGTCGATCACGACATAGTCGAAGGTCGGCACGACCTTCTCGAGTGCAGCCTCGAAGCGGCCCTTCTCGTCGGCCGGGTCGCCGCTTGCCACCACGGACTGGTGCTCGGGAAGCGGCAGGGCGATGTCCCTGCGCCTGGTGTAAGCGGCGCGGTTCTCGATATAGCGCGTAAAGGTCCCCTGCCGCGCGTCGAGGTCGATGGTCGCGACCCGCGCGCCATCGGACAGCAGCGAGACGACGATGTGCATCGCCGTCGTCGACTTGCCCGAACCGCCCTTCTCGTTGCCAATCACCAGCACGTGCGCCCGATCGAGCGGCCGCGCGGCCTGGTTCTGGACGATCGAGGGATTGGCGGCCGGCTGAAACGTCTGGTTCGTCACGCCCAAAGGTCAGTCGAGTTTCTTGATCCAGACGGCAGTGTCGTGAAACACCGCGCCGCCATTTGGCCAGCCGGGATCGGCCGAGGTGACGGCATTGATGCCGATGCCGGTTTCGAAATTGCGATTTGGCCAGATACCCTCGACCACGACAACGCCGCACTGCTGGCCGCCTCGCGCCTTGGCGTGCACGATGGTCTTGCCGCGTTCGTTGCCGACCTCGACGCGATCGCCGTCGGCGATGCCCATCGCCTTGCAGTCCTCGGGATTCATCATCGCCGTCGGCCTGACCTCACGCTTCTGGCTCGACGGCGTCTCGGTGAAGGTCGAATTGAGGAACGTGCGCGCCGGTGCCGCCACCAGCCTGAACGGCTTCTCGGTGGTGGCGTTGTCGATCACGTCGAAATGGTCAGGCAGCGCCGGCATTTCCGCACCGCGCGGGCCGTAGGCCTTCCAGTCGGGTTTGAAGCGGAACTTCTTGTCTGGCCAGGCGAAGCCGTCGAGGAAGTGCGACGTCTCAAAGCCGAGGTGGAAATCCTGACCGCCCTTCTGCCAGTTGGTTTCGGCATCCCACATTCCCGACACCTTCAGCGCCTCATCCATGATCTCCCATGCCGTCATGTCGAAGCCGCGATGCTTGGCGCCGAGGCGCTTCGCCAGCTCGGAGATCACCCAATGGTTCTCGCGGCACTCGCCCGGTGCTTCGACGACCTTCTTGGTCACCTGGAAGAAAGTGTGGCCGGACGCCGTGTAGAAATCGTCGTGCTCGAGGAACATGGTCGCGGGCAGCACGATGTCGGCATAGGCCGCCGTCTCGGTCAGGAACTGCTCGTGCACGCAAGTGAACAGGTCCTCGCGCCGGAAGCCCGCGTGCACCTTGTCGAGTTCGGGGCAGACCATCGCAGGATTGGTGTTCTGGATCAGCAGGCCGGTGACCGGTGGGCCGCCCTTCAGCGCGTCCCTGTCGCCGGTCAGGATCGGGCCGAGCCGCGACTGGTCGAGTTCGCGAATCGACGTGTCGAGCATCTCGGTGCCTTCGATCAGCTTCTTGCTGATCGGATACATCCCGGTGTGGCCGTAGAGAGCGCCGCCGCCCTTGTATTTCCACGCGCCGGTCACCGCCGGCAGACAGGTTACGGCGTGCATGTTGGCGGCGCCGTTGCGGGTGCGGCTGAAGCCGTGGTGACAGCGGATGAACGACGCCTTGGTCTGCCCGTAGAGCCGCGCGAACGACAGGATCTCGTCGACGGTAAGGCCCGTGATTTTCGACGCCCACTCCGGCGTTCGGGTCACGACATGCGCGGCCAGTTCATCCGGCGCGTCGGTATACTTCCGCATGTAGTCCCAGTCGGCGTAGCCCTCCTTGAACAGGACATGCATGACACCGACCGCGAGCGCGCCGTCGGTGCCAGGACGCACCGCGAGATGGATGTCGGCCTGCTCGGCCGTGCCGGTGCGGTAGGGATCGACCACGACCAGCTTGGCGCCGCGCTTCTTGGCCTTCATCGCGTGGGTCATGACGTTGACCTGGGTGTTCACAGGATTGCCGCCCCAGATCACGACCAGTTCCGAATGTTCGTCGACCTCGCGCACATCGGCACCGCGCTTGACGCCGGTGCCGGCGATCCAGCCGGTGTCCGAGAGCGTCACGCAAATGGTCGAGAACCAGCGCGAATACTTCATCGCGTTACGCAGACGGTTGATGCCGTCGCGCTGCACCAGCCCCATCGTGCCCGCATAATAGTAGGGCCAGATCGTCTCGCTGCCGTGCTGGCGGACCTTGGCGATGAACTGCTCGGCCACGATGTCGAGGGCATCGGACCAAGAGATCTCGGCGAACTGGCGCGACCCCTTCGGGCCGGTGCGCCGCATCGGCTTCATCAGCCGGTCGGGATGATGAATGCGCTCGGCATAGCGCGCGACCTTCTCGCAGATCACACCGGCGGTGTAGTCGTTGCGCTGCGAGCCCCGGACGCGGCCGATCTTCGTTGGCGACAGCCGTTCGACCTCCAGCGCGCAGGTGCTGGTGCAATCGTGCGGGCAGACTGACGGGACGGTCTTGATGCCTTCTTCGTGACTGCGACCGACGCGGACAGGCGCATAGGAATGGTCGTCGGGGGACATATGGACGCTCCAGGGGAACTGCCTCAGCATAGCGTGCAAAGACCCATGGCAACACCCCACATCCGCCGCGCGAGCGAGATCGATGCCGACGTCGTGGCGCAGTTCGTGCCCGGCCTCGTGCCTTCGGCGACCGAGGATCACCGCGCGACGTTCATCTACGAGGCCGCCGATGGCCCGATCGGCGTGATGGAGCTCCTTCAGGAGCCGCAGCTCCTGGTTCTCGAACATCTCGTGGTCTCGCGCGAGGAGGCCGCGCTCGCCTTGATGGCCTTCGCCGACAGCGCCGCCCGGGCTCTTGGGGCGCCCGAAATCCGACTGCGCCCCGGTGCCGTGGGCGACGCCGTCGCCGCCCAGGCCGGCTTCCGCGAGGGCCGGCGCAAGGTGCCGCAGAGCCATCTCGAGATGGTCGGCGTGCCGCTTTGGCGCGACGGCACCGCCAGCTTCTCGACCTCGCTCTACTATCGCGGCGTCTGGGCCTCCCTTGCCCTGCTGATTGGCCTCGGCAGCATCTCTGCCGCAGTGTTCAGCGGCGGCAAGCTCACACTCGCCCACATCGTGCTGCCGGGCATCCTGTGCGTCGCCGGCACGCTGTTCGCGCTGTGGCAGATCTTCCTGATGCTGCGCGCGGCCCGCCGTTCGGGCAGGCGCGCCCTGTACGCGACCGCGGCCACGCTCGCGGTCATCGTTGTCGGATCGATCGGCGCCACCGTGGCCGACCGCGCCGTGCCGTCGCTGGCCGAACTGTGGAACATCTACACCGGCGACACGGAACTTGGTGATCTCGACGTCCGTGTCGGCCCTGGCGGCAAGACGCTCTACGTCGAAGGCGCCTACGGTCTGCGCAGCGAAGACGCCGTGCGCCGTGCACTGGACGAACACCGCACCATCACAACGGTGGTGCTGGCCGGCCCGGGCGGACGTATCGGCACCGGCTATGCGCTGTTCCGCATGTTCCGCGAGCGCAAGCTCGCGACGCGGGTCGATGCCGGCTGCGCCTCAGCCTGCACCATCGCCTTCCTGGGCGGCGTCGAACGCAGCATCGCGGCCAACGGCAAGCTGGGCTTTCATCGCGCCAGCTTCCCCGGCATGGGCGACGACGACATGTACGAGAGCAATCGTGACATGCGGCAGTTCCTGATCTACAACGCCCGCGTCACGCCGCAGTTCGCCCAGCGGGTTGTCGACACGCCGGCCGATACGCTGTGGGTGCCGACGCCGGAAGAATTGCTGGCGGGCAAGGTCGTAACCCGCGTAAATCGCTGACCATGATTCCGCGCGGAGTTTCCTACCCAGAGGCGATGCGCCAGTTCCGCTGGCCCAAGCCCGAAAAGCTCAACATTGGCCGCCTCGTCTGCGAGCGGCACAATCCCGCCACCCTCGCCCTGATCGTCGAGAACGCCGACGGCTCGGTGCGCGACTGGACCTTCGGCGAACTGCTCAAAGGCAGCTCGAGGCTGGCCAATGCGCTCACCGCCAACGGCATCCGAAAGGGCGACCGGGTCGGGGTGTTCCTGAGCCAGGGCGCCGAGCTCACGCTTTGCCACCTCGCCGGCTACCGCATGGGTGCGATCGTGCTGCCGCTGTTCACCCTTTTCGGCGAGGAGGCAGTCGAATATCGCCTGGCCAATGCCGAGGCCAAGGCGGTGATCACCGATATGGCCAACGTCCCGAAGATTCTGGCCGTACGCGACCGTCTTCCCCATCTGGAAACGGTGATCGTGATCGGCGCCGGCACACACGGCGCGCAGTTTCTCGACTGGGCACGGCTGCTCGACCGAGCGTCCGACTCTTTCGCCACACTGGAGACCGACGCCGAGGATCCGGCACTGCTGATCTATACCTCAGGCACGACGGGTCAGCCCAAGGGCGCGCTTCATGCCCATCGCATGATGCTGGGCTGCATTCCGGCGGTGGAGCAAATGCTGAGCCACTGGCCGCGCGGCAACGAGGTTATGTGGACGCCGGCCGAGTGGGCATGGATCGCCGGCCTCTACGACGCGCTGTTCCCGGCCTGGTACTACGGCACGCCGGTGCTTGCGCACCGCTTCGCCAAGTTCGATCCCGAGCGTGCCTTCGCAATGCTGGCCAAGCACCGTGTCGGGGTGAGCTTCATCCCGCCGACCGCGCTCAAGATGATGCGCCAGGTGAATAATCCTCGGGCCACCTGGGACTACGACCTGCGTGCCCTGTTCACCGGCGGCGAGGCGATGGGCGAGGAATTGCTCGCTTGGGGGCGGGATACGTTCGGCACAACGATCTCGGAAGGCTATGGCCAGACCGAGATGAACCTGATGACGCTGAACTCGCCCGACTGGTTCGAGGTCAGGGCGGGCTCGTGCGGCCGCGCCTGCCCGGGCCGCAAGGTTGCGATCGTCGATGGTGACGGCAGGGTGCTGCCGCCAGGCGAGGAAGGCCAGATCGCGGGCTGGCGAGATGACCCGATCGTTATGCTTGAGTACTGGAAGAATCCGGACGCGACGGCGAAGAAGTACGCTGGCGACTGGCTGCTGACGGGCGACCTCGGCCACATGGACGAGGACGGTTACGTCTTCTTCAAAAGCCGTGACGACGACGTCATCACTTCAGGCGGCTACCGCATCGGCCCCGGCGAGATCGAGGAATGCCTGATGAAGCATCCGGCCGTGGCAATGGTGGGCGTGGTCGGCGTGCCCGACAAGGTACGCACCGAGATCGTGAAGGCATTCGTGCAGCTCCGCCCCGAGATCGCCGCTACCGAGGCCTTGAAGGCCGACCTGGCGGCCTACGTGAAGACCCGGCTGGCCGCGCACGAGTATCCTCGCGAGGTCGACTTCGTGGCCGAACTCCCGCTCACGACCACCGGCAAGATCATGCGCCGGGAACTGCGGCGGCTGGATGCCGAACGCAAAGGCGGGCAGCGCGGGTAGGGAAACGGGGGGGGCCGGGGCGCACCATGTGCCGGCCCGAAGCCTGCCCCTGCCCGAACAGGAGCCTTATTCGGTCCTTCGATCAGGACCAGCCTCGAACGAAGCGGCGAGCCTAGAGCAGGCTGATGAGGGTCTGGGCGTTGCTGTCCGGAACCGCTCCCAACAAAGCCAGGAGACCGATCAGGGCTGCCGGCCACCAGTCCGCCAGCCGGCTCAACCGGTCGCTAGTGCTAGACGCCTGCAAGGGAAAACGGGCGAGCATGGGTCAACCAATCTGGACGTTGTCTGAATCAAACTAAATTATAACCTAACAATATCTCGTAATTGACTGTGATTCAACAAAAATATCATCCTACTTAAAGTGGTCCATCAAGCAGCGGCTGCCGATAGGTTGAATTGCAGTTCAGCCAGACGGGCATAAAGGCCGCCGCGGCGCACCAAGTCGGCATGGCGCCCGACATCGACCACCCTGCCCTCGTCCATGACGACAATCCGGTCGGCTTTCTGCACTGTCGCCAGCCTGTGGGCGATTATCAGGGTCGTGCGCTTGTGCATCATCCGGTCGAGCGCAGTCTGCACCGCCCGCTCGCTCTCGGCGTCGAGAGCGCTGGTTGCCTCGTCAAGCAGCAGGATTGCGGGATCGCAGAGCAGCGCGCGCGCCACAGCGATGCGCTGGCGCTGGCCGCCCGACAGTCGCACGCCCCTGGCGCCGAGGTCGGTGGCGAAGCCCTGCGGCAGCGCTTCGATGAAGCCCAGCGCCGAGGCCGCCTCGGCCGCGGCCCGTACCTCCGCATCCGCCGCCTCGGGCCGGCCGTAACGGATGTTCTCGGCGACGCTGGCGGTGAACAGCACCGGCTCCTGCGGCACGATCGCCATGGTACGACGCAGGTCGGCAAGCCTCAGGTCGCGCGCGTCGACGCCGTCGATCCTGAGCATCCCTGTCTCAGGATCGTAAAAGCGCAGCAGCAGATTGAATACGGTCGTCTTGCCGGCGCCCGATGGGCCTACAATCGCCACCGTCTCACCTGGGGCGATATTGAGGTCGAACTGATCGAGCGCGAGGTGCTCGCTGCGCGTTGGATAGCGAAACGAAACGGCGTCGAAATCTATCGCGCCCTTCGCCGGCACCGGCAGCGTTTTCGGCGACGCGGTCTCGACAATAACCGGCCGCTCGGCGCGTAGCTCGGACAGCCGCTCGGCCGCACCCGAGGCGCGCTGCAGGTCGCCAATCGTCTCGCTGATCGCGCCGCCCGAGGTCGCCACCAGCACGGCGTAGAATACGAAAGCCGACAGATCGCCAGCCGAGATCTCGCCTGCGATCACGTCCTGGCCGCCCATCCACAGCAGGAATCCGACGGCGGCAAAAACGATGAAGATCACGCAGGTGGTCATCACCGCGCGGCGGGAAATGCGCCGGATCGAGGCATCGAAGGCCTTTTCCGTGGCCTCGCCGAAGCGCACGCCGGCGCGGCCTTCCTGGCCGAAGGCCTGGACAGTGCGCACCGCATCGATGGTCTCGCCGCCCTCCGACACCATGTCGGCAATTCGCGCCTGGGCCTCGCGCGACAGCGCCCGCACCTTGCGGCCGAAGATCACGATCGGGACCACCGCGAGCGGCACCACTGCGAGGGTGAACAGCGCGAGCTTGGGGTTGGTGACCACCAGCATGACGATGCCGCCCAGGCACATCAGCGTGTTACGCAAGGCCACCGACGCCGAGGAGCCGATCACCTGCTCGATCAGCTGGGCGTCGGCCGAGATGCGGCTCATGACGTCGCCCGAACGCTTGACCTCGAACCAGGCCGGTCCCAGCCGCAAGACATGTTCGAACAGGTCCTTGCGCAGATTGCCGACGACACGCTCGCCAAGCCACGACACCAAGTAGAAGCGCGCGCCCGAGGCGATCGCCAGCACCAGTGCCACCACCAGGAGCGACGCGAGCGCATAGTTCAGAACCTCGGCATTGCCCTGGGCGAAGCCACGGTCGATCAGCGCCCGCAGGCAGGCGCCGAAAGCCAGCACGGTCCCGGCCGCCACCAGCAGCGACAGCAGCGCAAGCGCGACCCGCCCACGATAGGGATTGAGATAGGGTCCGAGGAGACGAAGGCCGGCGAAACGGTTCATTCGGGTTGCCAATCCAACGTTACGCCGAGCTCGGCGTTGAGCGTGCTCAAAAGATCGGCACCGCCTCGCGTGTCTTTCCACAGGCCCGATGCCTCGTCGAAGCCATAGTGGCGGGCCCCAGATCTGGGGGAGCTCAGCCAAACCTGCTGGGTGGGGGCGTGCTTGTTAACGACCCACGTCCCCTCATCGGCCTCCAGGGTCAGAACGCCGCCCTGAAGCTCCGCATCGTCGCCGATCCCGGCCTCAAGGGACTCCAGGAGGCTGTCGGCGAGGGTTTCGAAGGCTGAATTGCTCATATAAGTGGCTGGTCTAACAGGGCTTTTGGGGGCCGGACAACCCGCTTGTGGCCCCGGCCTTTGGCCTGTATACCCGCCGCCTTGTTGCGCGGGCCGGTCGGCATCGGCCTTAAACTGCGCTGGAGAGGTTCATGAAAGAGAAGACCCACCCCGACTACCACAAGATCACGGTGGTCATGACCGACGGCTCGTCGTTCGAGACCCGTTCGACCTGGGGCAAGGAAGGCGCGCAGATGCGCCTCGATATCGACCCGAAGACCCATCCGGCCTGGACCGGCGTGCGCCAGAGCGTCGACCGAGGCGGCCGCGTGCAGCGCTTCAAGGATCGCTTCGGCATGACTGGCTCCGGCGTCGCCGCCGGCACCAAGTCGTCGGGCGCGAAGCCCGCCGAAGACGCCAAGCCCGCTAAGGCTGCCGCCAAGAAGAAGTAAGGCCGGGCTTCTCGCCGGCCTCTGTTACACTCCGTCTCCGAAAAGCAGGGAGACGGTGTGGTGAAGTCCGTTCGAGTGGTCTGTGCGCACGATTGTCCCGACATGTGCTCGCTCATCGCGAGCGTCGAGGATGGCAAGGTGGTGCGCGTGCAGGGCGACCCCGACCATCCCTACACGGCGGGCTTCGCCTGCGGGAAGGTCAACCGTGACGCCGACCTGGTCAATTCTCCCGAGCGAATCAAGACCCCGCTGAAGCGTATCGGCGCCAAGGGCTCGGGCCAGTTCAGGCCGATCTCCTGGGACGAGGCACTCGACGAGATCGCCAAGAAGTGGAAGGCGATCATCAAGGAGAGCGGCCCGCTCGCCATCCTGGGTTACGCCTACTCCGCCCATCAGGGTCTGCTGAACCGCGGCCTGGTGCTGGGCCTGTTCCACGCGCTTGGCACTTCGCGCCTGCAGGCCGGCACGGTCTGCGACACCTGCTGCGAGGAAGCCTGGAACGTCACCGTCGGGCCGACCGGCGGCGCCGATCCGGAAGACGTCGTCCACTCCGACCTGGTGATCTCGTGGGGTGCCGATCTCGCGGCCACGAACGTGCATTTCTACTCGCTCGTCGAGCACGCCAAGAAGGAACGCGGGCTCAAGCTGGTGGTGATCGACCCGCGGAAGACGCGAAGCGCGCGCGCCGCCGATCTCTACCTGCCGATCCGCATCGGCACCGATGCCGCCCTGGCGCTCGGCATCATGCATGTCCTGGTGCGCGACAAACTGGCCAACCGCGACTACATCGCCAATAACACGCTGGGCTTCGACCAGGTCGAGCGCGACGTCCTGCCAAAATTCACGCCGCAAAGGACGGCGGAGATAACTGGCCTCGCGGTGGCCGACATTGAGAAGCTCGCGGCGATGTACGGCAAGGCCAAGGCTGCCGTGATCCGTCTCGGCGAAGGCATGACCCGTCTCGCGGCCGGCGGCCAGGCGCTGCGCGCAGTCACCCTCCTCCCTGGCGTCACCGGCCATTACGGTGTCCGCGGCGGCGGCGCGATGCTGCTGACGGCGGCGAATTGCGAACTCAACTACGGCGCTGTGCGCCGTCCGTCGGGACCGGCGGCCACCCGCAACGTCAATCATCTGCGGCTGGGCGAAGAACTGCTCAACATGAAGGACCCGCCGATCCGCGCGCTGTTCATCGGCGCCAACAACCCTGCCGTGACTTGCCCCGAGGTCCACAAGGTACGCCAGGGCCTGATGCGTGAGGATTTGTTCACTGTCGTGCACGACCCCTTCGTCAGCGAGACGGCCAAGTATGCCGATATCGTGCTGCCGGCCGCGACCTATCTCGAGACCGACGATCTCTATCGCTCTTACGGCTGCTACTGGATGCAGTGGGGACCGCAGGCAGCCAAGCCAGCCGGCGAGGCGATGTCGAACTTCCACCTCGCGCAGGCGCTGGCCAAGCGCATGGGCCTCACCGACCGCATTTTTACGCTGAGCGCCGAGGATGCCGCCAAGGAACTGCTGGCCGGCTCGCCCTACGACCAGGTCAAGCTGTTTGCCTCGACGCCGCAGCGCTATGTCGAAGGCTGGAAGCCGCAGACCTTCGCCACACCGTCGAAGAAGCTCGAATTCTACTCCGAGCAGGTCGCAAAGATGGGCGTGTCGCCGCTGCCCGACTGGCAGCCCGACCCGATCGAGGTGGCCGATGCGAAGAAGTGGCCGCTGCGCCTGCTGACCGCGCCGGGCTATTTCCAGGCGCATACGGCGTTCTCCGGCGTGAGCTTCCTCCGCGACCGCGAGGGCAAGCCGTTCTGCATCCTCCATCCCGATGAGGCTCGGAGACGCGGCCTCCCCGATGGCGGCGACGTGCGGCTGTTCAACGAGCGCGGCGAAGTCGGCCTGGCCCTCAAGATCAGCGACGAGGTGCAGCCGGGAGTCGTCCTGGTGCCCGGTCAGCGGCCGAGCCATGAGGCCCTCTCGGGCACGATCAACATTCTCTGCTCGGACCGCTACACCGACATGGGTGAAGGTGCCACCTACCAGAGCACCTTTCTCGACATCGGTCCCTGGAAGAACTGAGCAGCACAAGCAAGACTTGTCGGCAGCCGCCTGGCGCGCTTGCGCCGGGCGGCCATTGGAACGAATTGAAATTCGATGGGGTAAGCGCCGATCGCCCCGTGCGATCAATGCCCTGGCGATCCGCTTCGGCAGTCTAGGTCTGCTCCTTCAGGACCGGCCGGCAATGGCGCCCCCCGATCGCCGACTGCCTGCCGTGGAGCAGGTCCGCTAATCGAAGCGCTTGCAAAGCCGTAGCGCAGCCACGCACCCGAGCGCGGCAGAAACGGCGAAGCAGAGAGGCACGACATAGGCCACATGCAGCATGGCCTCGCGCGGGAGGCCAACCGCGAAACCGGCGGCGTTGGCGGCAAGGCCGGACAGCGCCGCGCCCAACGCAAAGCCCATCTGTTGCACTGTTGGCACCGAAGAAGCGGCAATCGTCTCCTCGCCCTTGCGAGCACCGCTCATGATGCGCTGGGCAATGAAGGCCCAGCACACGCCGATGCCAACGCCGATGCCCAGAATTGCCGAGCACATCGCCAGCGCGTCGTAGTGGCCGGCAACGGACGCCGCAACCAGCGACACCACCATGACGGCCGGCCCGAGCACGATGCCGCGGCTGCGCCATTCCTTGGAGGCACCGGCCACCGCGACCGCGGCAGCCGTCCAGCCCAGCGACGCGCACGCAACCCCGTAGCCAGCCGTCAGCGGATCTAGCCCATGCAGGTTCTGCAGGAACATCGGAATGAAGATCTGCAGCGGGCTGTAGGCGATGGCAACCAGCGCCAGCACCCACAATCCAAGACCGGCTTGGGTCGACAACGCGAAGGCATCGCTTGGCAGCAGCGGGCTCTTCGCCATGCGGTCGACCCGCAGCATCGTTGCAAGCAGCGCTACCGCGAGGACGATGAGGACGATCTTCGCCCACGGCTGGGCCACGACAGCGGCCGACGACGAACTCGCGATCGCAGCGCAAACCAGAGCGAGCCGCATGCCGGGAAATGGCGGGCGCTTGGCGGCGGCCGCCCGCGACGCCGGCAGGGTGCGGAAAGCCGCCAACGCCAACACGCCGCCGATGGCGGCCACCATGACGAACGAACCACGCCACTGCCCGTAGCGGGCGAAGACACCACCGGCCAGCGGGCCGACCAGAATGGCGACGCTCCACATGCCCGACAACAGCGCGATGGCGCGCG